>NZ_JADXDQ010000079.1:0-6710 GCF_015831295.1 Streptococcus sp. NLN64 | reverse complement strand
CCTTGACACTCACCGCAAGCCATTGATCCGACAACCCCATACAGTACCCGTCTACGTGTATCGCAATCGGGGCAAATAAAATACCATTGCTTACCACCATAGTTGGCTGGTCTTGACTCCAGGGGTATGTATTGACCGCCTAAAAACAATCTGTTTTCTTCTAAATCGATTTCAAACAGTTCACCATCAACATACCCTTGGGCGCGTGGATTCTCCATCATATTAGTAAATTGTTCTATGGTTAGCTTCATCATCACTATATACCTCCAAATGCCCAACTATGTAGGCAAAAAGGTAACCCATTTTTGGGCTACCCTGCTTTGCTATTGGTTAGGCCTCACCGTCTGCGTACTGATGTAAGCCGTCATATTCCTGTTCTGTATCAACTGACAACAATGTCAGCAATGCCCCTTCTTCCATGTTAGATAGGGAATTGTAGGCCGTATCATGATCCAATGGAATTGGGTTATCTGATAACAGTCGGTCAATGTAATCTAGTAAATCAATTTCATACAAGGCGACCAATTCCATCAGGTCATCTTTTTCTAACTGATACAGTTGGCCAATCCGTTCTTTTACATAACGGGCTTCAATATCACCCAAGGCGTTGTTATTTCTAAATGTTTTTAGTGTCATGATTCAATTCTCCTTTTTTCGATGCATTCAAATTTCCAATATTTAGCCCTTTTTAGGCTCTTGATATAACGGTCGGTATTATTATCCCCAGAACTATCTAAAATCGATTCTAGGCCTGCTCTCGTTCTTCTGGTGACGTATTAGGGGTGTTTTGTTTATGGCGGTTTTCTGCTTTGGGCTTTTGCTAGCTCCTCTTTCATTCTCAAAAGTCTAAACCGCTTGTCAGGTATTCCTTCCGCTTTGAAAGTATTCCCATCAAGTCCCTTCAGGATTCGGCTATAGTTACGGCTATTATAGACCGTTTGCAATTCCTTCCCTGTGAGATTTGTATTGATTATGGTTTTAGTCCGCTTATCCAGAACACTAAACAAAAGATCTTGCTCCCAATCTGACTTGGGTCTGATCTCTGCGTTTTTTGCCCCCAAGTCATCCAAAACCAAATAATCAGGCCTTACCAGTATTTCAATGGCTTCATGTTCTGGAAGGGTCGCCCCTCCGTTGTAATTCCATCCGCCTTTAATCTTTGCGATAATCTCGGTTAGTGAAACAAACAAAACGCTCACGGGTTCGCCCTTCTCTTTGTACCCCTCGTTGATCGCTCTCGCCATAGCTAGACACAAATGACTTTTTCCGATTCCTGTACCGCCTGTTATCAGCGTATTGCCTTCCATGCCATCAAGATACTTCTGTACTTGATTTTCAGCAAATTCCTTCAAGGCTCTCTCTTCGTCAGTCTTTACCAAAAAATTTTCAAAACTAGCTTCTGAAAATTCTTTGGGTATTGTGCTATCACGCGCCAAAACGTTGTAAGTATGTATGAACCTTTCGGCGTTCAAGTTTTCTTCAAGCTTCTGGTTTGAGTATTTTGTGATTTCCTCTTGGGTACATTCAAGACAAAACGGGTCAAGCACTCGGCTATTATCTTCGCCTCCGATTCTTTTGGGTTCAGTAAATTCAACCATGGGAGTACCATGTATCTGACAAACTAGGTTAGAAACCCTAACTCCATCAACTAACCCTTTTTGTATGCTTTCGATTCTGTCCACGTCCCACCTCCTTGGATTCTAAAAACCAATATCATCAGGAAAAATACTATTGGATTCAGTTGCGACCGTTCCCTTGCTTTTGCTTGCTGTGTAATTGCGTTCCTCTTCGTCTTGCTGGGCAATCGTCTTGATACCGTTCTGCGCCCAATTTTTAAGAATAGCCCTCACATATCCAAAATTTCGCTTTGAGTTGTCAGCCGATTTGTCTATGGCTCGCTTCAGCAATTCAGGTTCCATCTTGTCAATTGTCAGGAACTCAATCAGTTGCGTATGGTGATACCCATCAAGCGGACCTATTCGGCTTTGGTAATAATTTGATATATCTTGGATTTCTTTTTCAGTCAGATCAGCGGTTGCGGTTTGGTTTTGGTTGTCATTTAGTTGCTCCACTTCTTCAGGGGACAAATTTTTTTCTAGGTCGGAAAAATCTCTATTCTGCCTCTGACTCTTCTCTATCTCTTCTCTTACTCTTCTCTTCTCTTCTGTCGGGACACTTTGGGACAAGTCGGGGACACTTTGGGACAATGTCGGGACAATGTCCCCCTTTTCATCTTCGTTTGATGTTTCGTTTTTCTTTTGGCGCGTGCGTTGACGCCGTTTTTTTCTTGCGTCCTCCGTTTCGCTCCCCACCAATTCAGGGAATTGGGCAAGTTCGGCGTTTCCATCTCCATCAATCTGAATAAGTTTCGCTTTTTCAAAATAGGCGAATGTTGCCCTTACCAACTCAGTATCAGCGTCAAGAACTTCCGCCACCTCTTCCATAAGGTCGCTCAGAATACCCTCAAAATAAAGAACTCCCTCATCTTCCGTACTCTCTAGCAACATTCGGATGTACAAGACTGTCATAGCGTCCCCGTTTTCCGTCCGTCTCAACCTCTTAATTGCTATGTTGCTAAAAAAATTCTTATCGATCTTCAACCAAAAATATACTTTTGTTCTTGCCATCTCTTGCTTACCTCTCCATCCCTAAAAATTTCAATACGTCACTAACTCGGTAATAAGATTTTTTACCGTTTTCAACTGGGGGCATGTATCTTTTTAGCCCAAGCGATTCCCAGCGCTTCAAGGTGCTTTCCTTGATGTCTAACTCGTCCATAAGTTGCTTTTGAGTCATAAGCCCTAAGATTCTTTCAGGCGGTCGGGTATAAGCCTTTAGAAAGTTATCAATCAGATCAAGGATTGACTTCATCAAGTTGTTTTCTGTCTCTTTGCTAAATATCTTCATTGCCATACTCCTTCAACAATTCATCACGGCGATTCAGGTCAGCCATGATAAGTGTGTCTAGGCGCTTGCCTTCCGCTTGATGTTGCGCCTGTAACTCTCTGATACCTTCCAGCCGTTCTAAGTTGTCCCGTGGAATGTAATAACCGCTATTGATTCCACGTTTTGCGACAATCGGGACACCGTACTTGGTAATTAAACGGCTGACCATATCCCTAACACCTCTTTCGGTCATTTCTAAGATTCTAGTTACTTCCTGCGTACTGATAGGCCTGTCACTTCCTACGGGGATCAATCGCAACAATCTGATTTCAATGTCTGTCATTCAGTACCTCCCGTCCTCTATTTTTGTCATTATCAAACTTTGTCAAATTCATAAGGTTTCACAAATGTTTCACACACCTAACTTGTTTCCAAGGGTAAATATACCGCCCTATGGGTATTAGGTTTATTTTCGCCCTATCCTGTCGGCGTTATTTTGCTGAAAATCGATTCTAGGAACTTCTAGCCTTGTTCATTCGTTTAGCGAACTCTTTTTTTTGCTCCTCGCTCATGGTCGTTGTCCGTTTTTTGGATATAGAAACATTTCCCAAAATGTCCCCCTCAAGTCCTATCAAGTCCCCCGTGATTTCGTGATAAACTTTTCGGCTAGCCATGCCCTCACTCGGAACAATAAGCCCCTCCCACTTCCTAGCGTGTACGGGGTTATCTGTGTAAAAATGCCAAGAATTCAAACCTTTGTCATAGACTAAAATTGTTTCTTGCTCTGTTCCTGTAATCGGTTTAGCTTTGCTGATTTCAAATTGTGCCATACTATCCTAACCTCCCATCCATTGCGCTTGGAACTGCTCTATCTTTCTGCGTGGGATATTTCCTTTGTGGATAAAGACTTTGGCGGACTCGCTCCCGAGTATGCCCTTAAAATATTCCTCGCTATGGTCTGTACTTTCTTCAAGTAAGAATGGTTCAACTTCAACGGTCAGCATAACCCACATTTTTACGCCTGATACTTGGGCAAACGCTTGGGCTAGCTTTTCGCTCTCTGCTAGATATACATATCCATCCGCTCCAGCTTTTAGCCCCAGCTCTTCAATCAATTGGGCGTTTGGCATTGGTGTATAGTGATACAATTTCATGGTTTGATTCCTCCTAATTGTAATAGCGCCCAGCAAGCCATACATAACGGCCATAATCAGGGTTTAAATCCATTGGGGTAGATTCTTCCACGGGTTCGGATTTCGGCTCGTCTAGGCTGATTCTAGCCGGTCTGTGTCTAAGTACCAGCCATAGCAAACCCAGCAGAACCAAAATGGTTACCGTCTGCCCTGCTGGTGACAAGTTTAGTTCTGCGATCACGCGCCTACTCCCTTCCTAAAGTTCATTAATTCCATAGCCAAATCATCAAGTTCATCCACTACTTTATTGGTCACAAATTGCGACAACTCAAATCCTGCCATCAGGGTCTCTGTGTCATTTGTCGCCTTGATAACCCCCTGTACTTCTTCAAGACAAGCCAAGACGGTTATCATGTCCCTGACTTTGCTTTCTGTTTCTTGGATATTCGGGTAATTGCTCATTGCTTCACTTCCTCCCTGCTATATTCTTCAAGGTTTTTCGTTGCTTGCTCTGCTTTCATTTCCAGTAATTCAATCGCCATGGATACAATCGCCCCGTACTGCTCTTGCATAACCTGAAAATCATAAACTGATTCCGCGTTATCGATTCGCGACGACAGAAAACGCTCCACCAATAGCAAGCTAGTTGATATGTCCATCATTGTGTTTCTAGCACCTTCATAGTCTTTTAGAATTTTGTCCATTTCTCGCCCCCTTCAATTTCGTTGTTATTTCTGATATAATTAAAATAAATCCAATAACCTAAGTCCCTTACAATAACCTTGCCTACGTTATTTGTGATTTTGGTTTTGATTTTACTTTTTGTGTTGACTCATTGGCTGATTCCCAATGGGTCTTTTTTGTGTCTGCGGGTTTTACTATACTGATCGATTTTTTTGCTACCGCTTCGCCTCGGTAGACTAAAAAGGTTTTTACTGTTCTTGTTCTTCTTATACGTTTTTTTACTTATTCCACCCTAGTTGTTTGGCGATGGCGGAGGTGAAAGATCAAATTTTAGCTTTCAAAATCATTCATATTTCTCCATACTCATAGCCCACTTACAAACTTATTCAAACGCCCAATCAGTTCCATCTTTTCGGCGCGTGTGCTGGATTCTTGGATAGCCTTAGCCAAGGTGTCAATGTAATTGTTTTCGGCTTGTTCTAAGGTTGGGAGCGATTCAATAGATGGTTCAGGCTGTTCCACTCCAGCAGGTTCATTGATAGCTTGCTCCATAGCGTGGAAGTATTCGATATAGTGGGCGGTGAATTTGATTCCTTTTTGTCCTGTCATCTTGTTAGCAATCAACTCGCAACCCTTACGGCTGACCCAATACAATTTATAGGTTTGTCCACCCGTTGCGATATATTCCCCAGTCCTAAAATAGTCCTCAACCCGCATGGTTAGGCTATTCCTCAAGTTTGAGGAACTCTCTTCAAAAACACTGATATAGTTTTCAATATCTCGGACAAGGTTGTCATGGCGTTTCTCCACCCATTCCGCTACTGACCGACTGGAAAGGTAAACAGTTCCATCATCTAGGGTCATGCTCATGTCGGATTTTGCGACTTGTTCAGTAAACAGATTTTCAAAAAGGTTGGTTTGAGTCTCACGCCCATTCAGGAAGTTCATAACGTGATAGGCATTCAAGGCGGTTGGTTTACTAAATCCCTGAAACCAACTTGATAAATTATGTTCATGGATTCCGATAATTTCCGCCATCTCTGGAATGGTGTAACCATGTTCATCTTTGGCTTGCCGTAATTGTTTAATCAGGTCAATGGCTGTCTGGTCGCTGATTCGTGCTGTAGGTGTCGTCATGTTACGACTAGCTAAAAAGATCTTTAGGCGGTCGGTTGCTTCTTCCGTTGGTAAGTAGGTTTTGTCAAACCATTTGTAAATGGTTGGTGTTGCTACTCCGATTTCATTTGCGATCTCTTGCATGGATTCCTTTGATGTCTCACGGTATCGTGATAACTGTTTAATCAATGCCCGTTTGATGTCTTTGCTACTTGTCATATTTCGATTCTCCTTTTTGTGTTTGTCCAATAGATCTAGGCTTGCATTTCAAATGCAATCTTACCTAAGCCCGCTTGTTCCTGTTGTAAATTGCCTTGGAAACGCTGATAGGTAGGCCATACCGTTCTTTGACCGTCATAAGTTCTACAGTGTCATCAAGGATTTGCTCCCTGTCCTTCAACATGGCTTCACTCATGGCGTTCTTTTTGACCATCTTCGGAAGGCCATATAGATTGGATACTGCCTTATTGGCAATGGTGTTCGCCTTGATAAGGTCAACCTGTTGCGCGTGTTCTAGGCCATCACTCAAGCGCTTCATAGCTTGCTTTTGATGTTCCTTGTCCAACATTCGAAAGACTTCGAACCCTTCTAGTCCTGCCGCTTGGCGTAAGTTCTTGATCACTTCAAAAACCCAATCTTGAAACTGTTCAGCTTCCTTTTTGCGACTTTTGAAAACAAGTCTATAGATTGATTTTTCATCAATGATAAGAACTTTTTGAGTTCCCCTATTTGTAAGGGTATATGTTTTAGATATACCCTTTAAGTTAGCTAGGGCTTGACCTGTGTTCTTAATTCCTAAAGCGTCAGTAATATCTTTTGCTACCGCCCACCATTCGCCTTCATGGTCTACGAACCGAATGGGATAGCCGTTCCATTGTTCTGTTTTCATGG
>NZ_JADXDQ010000078.1:0-6743 GCF_015831295.1 Streptococcus sp. NLN64 | reverse complement strand
TATAGAGAGATTAATCAAAACATTAGGATTTATAGTCGCTAGGACACGCTGCATGGTATCATGTGATGGAATCCCGTTTTCTAAGGATAAAACCGTACGAAGACTGTGTTCGTAACATTTCCCAAAAGCTTCAATATCCTCCCAATACTCAGCTCCAGATAGGCGAGCAAAGAAAATAAGAAGAACGATATCAACGAGAGTATGACGAATTTTCCAACTATCTCTCTTATCTTCAATAGACTTTAAATATGAAATCATAACATCCATAAAAACGCCCTCCTAAGCTAATTATAGGCTTAAGAGGGCGTTTTTACGAATATTTATCGGTTACTGAAAATTTTCAATAGGGAGTTTTCTTCATGCGTTTGTCGTGCTAAAAAACGGCGTGATTTCCCATGCCTAGGGCTTTTGTGGTATAATGAACTGATTCATACTCTCCTAAAAAGACTGATACAAAAAGTGATTCGTAGTTCTGGTTGCCGGTTTGCACCGAAAACTTGATAGTGAACCGAATCTTCTCGCTTCTTTTCGGAGAAGCTTGCACTGCTATACCAAGTGTGAAATGTTCTGTATTGAGGGAGAATAGAAAGAATGGAAAAGATTATGTTTGGATTCAAAAATAAGGAAGATGAATCTTCTTTACAGGTACCCAAGCACATTGGCATCATTATGGATGGAAATGGTCGCTGGGCGAAGACGCGGATGCAGCCACGAGTATTGGGACACAAAGCGGGTATGGAAGCTCTCCAAGAAGTTGCCAAGGCTGCTAGTCGGATGGGTGTACAGGTCTTGACGGTTTACGCCTTTTCTACAGAAAACTGGTCTCGGCCTGAAAAAGAAGTCAAGTTCATTATGAATTTGCCCGTTGAGTTTTACGACCGGTATGTACCGGAGTTGCATCGTCAAGGAGTGAAAATCCAGATGATTGGTGATGTGGACCGCCTCCCTGCTGCAACCTCGGACTCTTTGCGCAGGGCTGAAGAGCTAACAGCGGATAACCAGGGGATGATTCTGAACTTTGCACTGAACTATGGAGGTCGAGCAGAATTGACCAAGGCCGTACAAAAGATTGTGAAGCAAGTTCAAGTTGGGGCTTTAGAAGCAGATCAGGTTACAGACCAAGTGATCAGTTCTCATCTGTATACAGGTGTCTTACCAGAAGAAGTGCGTGATCCGGAGTTGATCATCCGTACCAGTGGAGAGATGCGTCTCAGTAATTTCATGCCTTGGCAGTCAGCCTACAGTGAGTTCTACTTTACAGACACCTTGTGGCCGGACTTTGATGCCCAGTCTCTAGAAGAGGCAGTTCAAGAATACAATCGGCGCAATCGACGTTTTGGAGGAGTTTAGATGGAAAAAGAATTACAGAATCGCCTGCTGTTTGGAGTGGGAGCAGCCGTGGCCTTGTTGGCTCTCTTGTGGTTCGGAGGTCTCCCGTTTCAATTTATCGTTGGCCTCTTAGCGATGTTGGGAGTTTATGAACTTTTTACCATGAAAGGTTTGGCTGTTAATACACCAGAAGGAATTCTAGCAACCCTTGCGGCGCTGGTCTTGGCTTTGCCTTTAGAGAATTACCTTTCTTTTTTACCCAATGATTCAAACATTTCGCTCTTTGCCGTTTTAGCTTTAGGCATTTTGGGAAGTACGGTCTTTGTGGAAGAATATAGCTATGACGATGCGGTCTATCCGATAGCTTCGGCCTTTTACGTAGGTTACGGTTTCCATATGTTGGTTGAGGCTCAGATGGCTGGTTTGGATAAGGTGTTATACGCACTCTTTATCGTGTGGGCAACTGATAGTTTAGCTTACTTCGTGGGCAAGCGATTTGGCCAGCGGAAATTGTTGCCGCAAGTGTCCCCTAATAAGACCGTTGAAGGGAGTCTAGGGGGAATTGCGGGGGCGATGGTGGTCACCGCCATCTATTATCTCGTGAGTCCGGGTACCTTTAACGGACGGAGTTTCTTCCTTGTTCTGGTATTGTCCATCTTCTTTTCAGTAGCAGGACAGTTTGGGGACTTGGTTGAAAGTTCCATCAAGCGTCACTATGGCGTCAAGGATTCCGGCCGCTTTATCCCGGGGCACGGAGGACTCTTGGACCGCTTTGATAGCCTCCTCTTCGTCTTCCCGCTCTTGCACCTAGCAGGGTTCTTCTAAGATGAAACAAATTTATGTGATGGGGGCGACGGGCTCCATCGGCCAGCAGACACTTGATATTCTAAGGTCTTATCCCGATCAGTTCCAGCTTAAGGCCTTTAGTTTTGCGACCAACCTTGAAGCGGCTCGTTCGATTGTGGAGGAATTTAAACCGGCTGCGGTTGTTGTAGAAGATGTAGGTCTGGCAGAAGCGCTGCTCACAGATTACCCCAACCTGGTCCATTACAAGACCCTCGATGCTTATGCAGCGGAAGGGGAGTATGATGTCATGGTCAACGCAGTCATGGGCAGTGTTGGCCTTGCGGCCACCATGGCGGCCATTCAGGCCGAAAAGGAAATTGCCCTGGCCAATAAAGAAACCCTGGTTATGGCTGGCGATTTTGTGATGGCCGCCGCCAGAGCGAAAGGAATCACTCTATTACCTGTGGATTCAGAACATTCCGCGATTTTTCAAGCCATGCAAGGTTTGAGGCGGGAGGATGTTAAAAAATTAGTCCTGACAGCTAGCGGGGGGAGTTTCCGCGACAAGAGTCGGGCCGACTTAGAAGGTGTGACCGTCGAGGAGGCTTTGGCTCACCCCAACTGGACCATGGGTGCCAAAATTACCATTGATTCAAGTACCATGGTCAATAAGGGTTTGGAAGTCATCGAGGCTCACCATCTCTTTGGTTGGGATTATGACCAGATTGAAGTCATCCAACACCGGGAGAGTATCCTCCATTCCATGGTGGAGCTGCAGGATGGAGCCTTTTTAGCTCAGTTAGGTCCCAGCGATATGCGAGAGCCGATTCAATTTGCTCTGACCTATCCCTATCATCGGCCGATCTCCCAGCCCAAGCCCTTTGATCTTGCAGAAATTGGGAGTCTGCATTTTGAAAAAATGGATATGGATCGCTTCCCTATGCTGGCCCTGGCCTTTGAAGTGGGTCGGCGTGGGGGTTCTTTCCCAGCTGTCTACAATGCAGCCAATGAGGTGGCTGTTGCAGCCTTTTTGAAAGGGCAAATCACCTACTTGGACATTGAAAGCCTCATTCAACGGGCGGTAGACGAGCATCAGGAGGTCCAGTCTTTGGATTTGGATCGCATCTTTGAAATAGACCGATTAACACGGAAGAAAGTGAGGGGGTGGTTGCCTCTATGATGGGAATTCTAAGTTTTTTATTTATTTTTGCAGTTATCGTTATCGTTCATGAATATGGCCATTTTCTTTTTGCCAAAAGAGCGGGAATCTTAGTTCGAGAGTTTGCTGTTGGTATGGGGCCGAAAATCTTTAGCCATCAAGGTAAGGATGGAACCCTCTATACCATCCGCATCTTGCCCTTGGGGGGCTATGTGCGTATGGCTGGATGGGGGGAGGACCGGGTCGAGATTCCCAAGGGAAGTCTGGTTGCCCTAAGTCTCAATGATCAAGGGGTGGTCACTCGCCTCAATCTGTCCAAGAAGCAACTGGATCCACAAGCTGTGCCCTTGCAGGTTTTGGAATATGACTTGGAAGAGGCGCTAACGATTAAGGGGCTTTTGATGGATCAGGAGCAGAGCTATGCGGTAGATCACGATGCGACCATTATTGAAAAAGATGGAACGGAAGTGCGCATTGCTCCTCTGGATGTCCAGTATCAAAACGCTAGTCTGTGGGGCCGTTTCATGACAAACTTCGCAGGTCCCATGAATAATTTTATTTTGGGTGTGGTTGCCTTTAGTCTCCTACTCTTTCTACAAGGAGGGGCGCCAAATCCAAATACCAACCAGGTCCGGGTCGTGGAATCTGGAGCATTGGCCAAGGCTGGATACAGCGGTCAGGTGACCTTGGAGAAAATCGGGGACACCACTATTGAAGATTATGCGGATATTTCTCCAGCTATTGAGAAAGCCACCGAGAAAACAACGGATGGGAAGGTATCGGTTCAGGTCAACGATAACAGTCAGGAAGTCCAGCTGGATGAGATTGATGGGAGTTACCGTATTGGTGTCTTACCTGCCCTGGATACTAGTCTGGCAGCGAAACTAACTGGAGGCTTCACCATGGCAGCGTCAGCAGCTGGACAAATTGTGACTGCCATCCGCAATCTGATTTTTAATCCGAATCTGAATGGACTGGGTGGTCCTGTGGCCATCTATCAGGCTTCCAGTATGGCAGCTCGCGATGGTTGGGTTAGTGTTCTTCAGTTGTTGGGATTCTTATCCATCAACATCGGGATTTTTAACTTACTACCGATCCCAGCCCTAGACGGAGGGAAGATCCTATTGAATATCATTGAAGCCATCCGCCGTAAGCCTGTTAAACGGGAGACTGAAACTTATCTGACCTTGATAGGGGCGGGCCTCATGGTTCTTCTGATGATTGCTGTAACCTGGAATGATATTATTCGAACATTTTTTTAGAGGAGAGTAAATGAAACAGAGTAAAATGCTAATCCCAACTTTGCGGGAGATGCCAAGTGATGCACAAGTTATTAGCCACGCCTTGATGCTGCGGGCAGGGTACGTTCGTCAAGTTTCTGCGGGGATTTATACCTACCTTCCGCTAGCTAACCGCGTTTTGGAAAAAGCAAAACACATTATGCGGGAAGAATTTGACAAGATGGATGCGGTGGAGATGCTCGCACCCGCGCTTCTCAGTGCAGATCTTTGGCGTGAGTCTGGCCGTTACGATACTTACGGTGAAGACTTGTATAAATTGAAAAACCGGGAAGGTTCAGACTTTATCCTAGGCCCAACGCATGAAGAGACCATGACCGTTGTTGTGCGGGACTCCGTTAAGTCTTACAAACAATTGCCAATGAATCTTTACCAAATCCAATCCAAATACCGTGACGAGAAACGTCCTCGCAATGGGCTTCTGCGGACTCGTGAATTTATCATGAAGGACGGCTATAGTTTCCACGCGGATTATGATAGTTTGGATGTGACTTATGAGGACTACCGCCAAGCCTATGAGCGGATCTTTGATCGTTCTAGTTTGGAGTATAAGGCCATCATCGGTGATGGTGGGGCTATGGGTGGTAAGGATAGTCAAGAATTTATGGCGATCACTCCAGAGCGGACGGACTTGGATCGGTGGTTGGTCTTGGATAAATCTATTGCTAGCTTAGATGAAATTCCAGAAGAAGTTTTGGCCGACATCCGTACTGAGTTGGAAAAATGGGTGATTTCTGGTGAGGACACCATTGTGTATTCAAGCGAATCTGGCTATGCGGCTAACCTTGAGATGGCAACCAATGAATACAAGCCGAAAAATGTCGTTGTAACAGAAGAAGAAGTTGTTAAGGTTTCGACACCAGATACCAAGACCATTGATGCTGTTGCAGCATTGCTAGACGTCCCAGAGGAGCAAACCATCAAGACGATGATTTACATGGCAGATGGTAAACCGGTAGCGGCGCTCCTTGTTGGGAATGATCAAGTCAATGAAGTGAAATTGAAAAACTACTTGGAAGCTGATTTCATGGACCCGGCGACAGATGCGGATGTCCAAGCCCTTCTCGGTGCTGGCTTTGGATCTTTGGGACCAGTGGGGCTACCAGAAGAAGTGCGCATCATTGCTGACCGTAAGGTACAAGATGTTCGTAACGCCGTTGTTGGCGCTAACGAAGATGATTTCCATTTAACTGGCGTCAACCCAGGTCGGGACTTCCAGGCTGAGTATGTCGATATCCGGGAAGTCAAGGAAGGGGAAATCTCACCTGATGGCATGGGACAATTGCAATTTGCACGTGGAATCGAAATCGGCCACATCTTTAAGTTGGGAACCCGTTACTCCGAATCTATGGACGCCAAAGTCTTGGATGAGAACGGTCGCGCCATCCCAATCGTAATGGGATCTTATGGTATCGGAGTAAGCCGCTTGCTCTCTGCAATCATGGAACAACATGCGCGTCTTTTTGTGAATAAAACTCCTAAAGGCGACTACCGTTTCTCTTGGGGTATTAACTTCCCTAAAGAGCTTGCACCTTTCGACGTCCACCTTATCCCAGTTAATGTCAAAGACCAAGATAGCCTTGATTTAACCGCACGTCTAGAAGCAGCCCTCATGGCAGAAGGCTATGAAGTCCTAACCGATGACCGTAATGAACGGGCTGGGGTTAAATTCAGTGATAGTGACTTGATTGGACTCCCAATCCGTATCACCGTCGGTAAAAAAGCAGCAGACGGTGTTGTTGAAGTTAAAATCAAATCCAATGGATCTAGCATCGAAGTCCATGAAGACAACTTGCTAGAAACTCTTCATATTCTTCTTAAGGAAGAACAATAAGCTAGCTAAAAAAACTCCGGCGCACATCGCTGGAGTTTTTTAGCTAAAAAAATAAAAAAAATGAAACTTTCCCCTTGCCAAGACCAACATCATGTTGTATACTAATAAAGTCCTGAAGGGAGAGTTCCTTAAACGGGACGCAATCAGTAGAATAGTTCGGCTCAAACGAACGAAAACAAAAAAACTTCAAAAAAGTTAAACAAAAGTGTTGACAAGCCATTGAAGTTTTGATAAACTGATTAAGTTGTCTCGTGAGAGACATGACCTTTGAAAACTGAACAAGACGAATACCAATGTGTGGGTAGTAGGAATACTACCTGTCAATAATAAATTCGAA
>NZ_JADXDQ010000077.1:0-6749 GCF_015831295.1 Streptococcus sp. NLN64 | reverse complement strand
CTTATGAAGCAGTAAAAGCATTAGGGATGCGGCAACATCCTTAAGACATTTTTAAATATGTTCACCTTAAGTATAACACAGATAGTGTTTTTTTGCGCTTTTTTACTGTGTTATTTTCAAATAAAAATATTCCTAATAATACCGAGGCTAAGCCTATCGAGTATTTTCTTAGCGAAAAACGCTGAACTTTATCTTGATTAAACATGTGCATCATAATAATCCTCCTTTCCATGTTCAAACAAATGACAACGCTTTCTCAATTCAATTATACCAAGAAACAAATTATTTTATAGTCTACTTTTTTAGTTTTTTTAATGTTATAATAGAGGTATCGTTAAAAATTTTAAGGGGTTCTCCATATTTTGGGAACCCCTTTTTCTTCTATTTAGAAATTACGATTGGAACGGTTATAGCCGTATTGCTCCACAAAATCTTGACGGAATTCCAAGAGATTGTCATCCAGAATCGCTTGGCGGACTTTCCGCATCAAATCAATCAAGAAGTAAAGATTGTGATAGCTAGTCAAGCGCATTCCGAAGGTCTCATCCGCCTTGAGCAAATGACGGAGATAAGCGCGACTGTAATTCTGACAGGTGTAGCAATCACAGTTAGGATCCAGCGGACCAAAGTCCTCAGCATACTGGGCATTCTTAACCACCAAACGACCCTGACTGGTCATACAGGTTCCATTGCGCGCAATCCGTGTCGGCAAAACACAATCAAACATATCGATTCCGCGAATAACCCCATCAATCAAACTATCCGGCGCTCCTACTCCCATTAAGTAGCGCGGTTTGTTTTCGGGTAAAAGGGGAGTGGTGAAGTCCAGCACCGCGTTCATTTCCTCATGCGTCTCGCCAACCGCTAAGCCGCCCACGGAGTAACCTGGGAAATCCATTGCCACCAAGTCTGCCGCAGACTGACGGCGGAGATCCTCAAAGCCAGCCCCCTGAACAATTCCAAACAGCCCTTGGCGATCGGGATTTTTGTGGGCCTTGAGACCACGCTCCGCCCAGCGGCTAGTCCGCTCAATGGATTTTTTAACATAGTCATAAGGCTGATAAAACTGGGGACACTCATCAAAACTCATCATGATGTCAGACCCTAGATTGTTCTGAATCGAAATGGCTTTTTCTGGGGATAGGAACATCTTAGCCCCATTCAAGTGATTCTTGAAGGTAACCCCTTCTTCTGTAATGTTCCGGGAATCCGCCAAGGAATAAACTTGGAAACCACCAGAGTCCGTCAAAATCGGCTGATCCCAGTTCATAAACTTGTGCAAACCACCAGCTCGAGCAATCAACTCATCCCCTGGACGCAGCCATAGATGATAGGTATTGGACAGAATAATCCCAGAACCCATCTCTTTCAACTCTTCTGGGGACATGGTCTTTACAGTCGCCAAGGTCCCTACTGGCATAAACATAGGCGTCGGGAAAGTCCCGTGTGGGGTCACAATTTCCCCCAACCGGGCTCCCGTGTGCTTCTCTTTTTTAATCAGACGATACTGAATTGGTGAATCTTTCATCTTTTCTCCTTCCCTAGGAAAAACAGTCCTAGTTGCTGTCCCTATTGTAGCAAAAAAGAGCAAGGCTTGTCAGTAGACTGTTTTGGTCTTAAATTATCTGAATATTAGAATTGTGCAACTTTTTTCAGGAGCGTATAATTCCTTGACTTTCTTATTTAGAATGATTATAATTAAACTATCAAAATAAGAAAAGAGGAATTGAATGATGGAAAACACACTGGCTATTTTAAATCAATCTGTTGCTGACCTCTATGCTTCTCGCATCGCACTTCACCAAGTACACTGGTATATGCGAGGTGCTGGCTTCTCTAAATGGCATCCAAAAATGGATAAGTACATGGACTTCATCGATGAAACTTTGGATGAAATGAGCGAGCGCTTGATCACTCTCGGTGGCGCTCCTTACTCCACTCTCACTGAGTTCATCCAATATACAAAAATTGAAGAAGCTCCTGGCAAATTCCAATCTGTTGAAGATAGTTTAAAACGCGTCATTGAAATCTTCCAATACTTGACAGAACTCTTCCAAGAAGGCCTTGATGTCACAGACGAAGACGGTGAAAACGTAACAAACAGCCTCTTTGAAGATGCTAAAGGCGAACTTGAGAAAAATCTCTGGATGCTTTCTGCAGAACTTGGCTTGGCACCACAATTAGCAAGTCAAAAACAAACAAGCAACTTGAAAGAAGCTTAATAGACCAAAACGCCCTCGATCGAGGGCGTTTTAAAATCTCAGAAATTCCAAATCTTCATGAATACATCTAAAGAGCTTCTGATCACTTTATGTAAGAAACAAAAATCGATTAAAGAGACCCATAAGATCTAGAGCGTAACATCACCAATCCTGCATATTTCTGCTGCAAAATTAGATAGAAAAAATATTGAGTCTAGAATTAAAAACTCAATGTTTTTGTTGCAGACTTCACACTAATGCTGATTTTTGCTTATAGATCCAATACGACTCTATTATCAGACAGAAAGTTGCTAGATAGAAAGTCATTTGAACTCCCCATCTATCAGAAATAACTCCCATAATCATTACAGAAATCGAAAAAACAATGGTCGAAACAACTTCAAATGCCGCATAAACAGAAGCCAGATAGAGCTCCTCTACTCCCTCTTGAATAATCACATTTTCCGGGACCTCTTTAAGAGGGGCAAAGACTCCAATCCCTAAGGAAATGGTTAGAAATAGAAAAGGATTCGGGAATTGGACTAAAATAAATGTCAGCAATCCCATCAGAAGTACCGAACACAACATACTCTCCCATCTCCTTTTAAGGAGATACTCTGAATACCGATATGCTACTAACCCTCCAAAAATATTCCCCAGTGAAAAAAGAATGTTAACATAACCCCAGTACACTTCTGTCTCCTTGAGAACAACGCTCACAAAAACAAGGAGAATCGAGGATACCCAAATTGTATTGGCCATTATTTCCAAACTATTAACTTGCAACATCAAACGGAGAGAGCTATTCTTCCTAATCAGACTCCATCCTCTAAATAAAATAGTCCAATTTGATGTTGTCCCCACCTCCCCTATCTCTAATTTTGGTAAAAGGAAAAGGAGAAAGGAAGCCAAAGCAAACTGCATCAGTATCAAAAAGAAAGAGTTTTTCATCCCCAACAAGGGAACAATCCCAGCACCCAAACCCCATCCAATCAACTGAATCCCCTCATTTACTACGGAAAAAAGTGCATTAGACTTTCCCAAATCGTCAGCATATCGAGGAATAATAGCATGGGATGCAGGGACGGCAAAACCATCTAATACAGAAATCAAGCTAAAACTCGTATATAAAATAAATAAATTCATTTGTTTTTTTGTCATAAGGGCTAGTAACAAAAAAAATACAAAAATCGTTTTACCCGCCTGTGTTATAGACAAAATTCTATTCAAAGCCAGACTCTGCGTCAATAGAGGAAGAAACAGGCTAGCTAGAAAAGAGGAAATCCCAATTACAATAGGAATAATGGCAGTCACCAGAGCAGACTTTGATAACATGTAAACATATGTCATAACCGATATTCGTAAAAAAATATCCGCTAGATTAGCTAAAGCTTGAGATACGATCAATAATTTAAACGCTTTTGACATTTAATTCACCTAATAGAGAGACAATTTCTGGAATGAGAATTAAGTCTACGAACTTTTCAAACTCTTGTAGTTCCCAAGAGCATTGTTTTTGAAAATCTATATCAGCCGATAAAGCACATCCTCCAGAACAAAAACCACCTATAACACAACTTTTACAATTTGAGTTATCTAAAAATGTTCTCGTTTCATGTTGGTAATTCAATAAATCAACCGTCTTCAAATTTCCCAGGATATACTCTGGCCTACCAACTGTAACCGTACATCTGAACACATTTAATTCATTATCTATGTAGAAAACACGATCATAAGGAGATACATTCCAACAATAATTATATATTCCTTTATTTTGGCGTTGATTAAAAGATAATCCTAATTTATCTGTTAGATTTTGGCACGTCTGAATAAAACCTGCATGTAGATTATCAGGAATATTATCTCTAATTTTTATCAATTCCAGAAGTATATCGACTTCCGAAACAATAAAATCATCATATCCTGAGTCAAAGAATCTATCGTCTACTCTACCTATATTCCAGAAAAAATTCGATTTAGAAAAGTACCCATGTTCCTTAAAGTAATTAAATAAGTTTATAAGATTATCAATATTTGTCCTATCAAAATTTGTTCCAACATCAATAGTCAAACCAAAATCTAATAATACCTGTGTAATCTTCAATAATTTTTTTGTATTATTGGCAACCTTTGTTATTTTAACAGCCTCTTCATAGTTTTCAGGAAGAGTATTAACTGTAATCGCAATCCCTGAGATAATACCCCTATGAATTATAAGCTTTTTGGCAAAAAAAGGTAAAAATATTCCATTTGTTGTAATATCTATCTTTATTTTGTGTTCAACACAGTACTGAAATATTCGATCAATAATAGGTTCATTTTGAGGAAGTAGAGGTTCCCCTCCGAATAAACCAAAGCTTATATTCAATTTTGGATTATCACTAATTAGAATCGATATTTGTGCCAATGTTTCTTCCAACTCTTCAAGAGTAATCGGTTTTCGAACAAGCGATTTATATTGCTGCTGAAAACAATAACTACATCTTAAATTACATGAATAGGTTATCGCAAACGATATATAGATACTATTGTATGCATTTAATATCTTCTGATTATCATATAAATTGTCTACCGAAAAACTATCAGGATACCTTGTTGGAGTAACTAATAATTCCTCCATCTCTTCACTAATTTCAAGCATATTGTTTCGAATACAGCTTGCATCAACGATCAAAATCTTATTTTTAAAAGAGTTTATAACCAAGGCATAATCTTCCGTTAGATTTCTATAATAAATCGAATCAAGAGGTATTTTTTTAATTTGTCCTTTTTCCTTAATTGGAATTAATGTGCCATTTACTACCTCATACGCCATTTTAAAACCTCCTAATATCTACGGCGCATAGTTTTTTGACATACAATTATGTCTCCTAATTCAACTTCTTGTTCCATTAGATTATCAATTTCATTCATTTGTCGTAATTCTTCATCCGAAAATTCTAAAATCATAATATCACCTCAAAAAAAATTTTTTGTAAGCTTACAACTATAGTATATTTCACCTATACCTTTTCCGAATAAAATTCCCATATATGCTTAGTTCTCGTTTTCTATTATTAACTTGGTAAGAAAATCTTCATAGTGTTGAGCTAGGACATTACAGTCTAGAAGTCTCATGACCCCAATGCATTTCCTCATTTCGATCATTGCTAACTGATCCCCATCCTTTCTATATATCAATAGATTTTGTGCATATTTAAAAATCAATCTCTCGTACATTTCTGTATCATTAAAATAAGAATTTTTGAGTTGTTTTTCTAAATACATAGCATCCAGATATTCTTTTCGTTCAACACAAGTAATATAGGCGTTTAATAGCATAGAAGCAATTAATCTTCTATTATTGGGTAAGTCCTTGTAAAAATTGGTTCGATTATACATTTCTCTACATAGTAGCATTAGTGTCTCATGTTGAAGTACATCTAAAGTATTGGAGAATAGAAGTAATTCATAATGTCCCCAATAGTCAACACTAAACAGATAGTTTGTTAAATAAGCAACATCAGAATCTGTATAATACGTCTCCCCAGTTAAATCTTGGAGACGAATTTTTATCAAAATACAATTTAAACTATGAAATAGGATCCTAGTATCTCTTTTTTCAGTTTGGCTAATTAATAATTTTTTCATGCCAGCAATATTTTTTGTGCTAACAAATATTTTTATTTGTTGAAGAATTTCATTCAGCTCATCTCTACGGAAATCATGTGCGGCATAAACAAATTCATCAATTGGCATATTTATCTCATCCAAAATAGCAATAAATTTAGTAATTGTTAAATCTGTTTCACCTTTTTCAAATCTCGATAATTGAGAGATAGAAATCCCTGACTTTGCCACATCTTTCAAGCGCAAACCTCTGGCTGTACGAAACTTTTTGAAAAGTCTACCTATTTTTTCCATAATTTACCTCCACTAAGCAAATACGGGAATATCCTTTTTTTAGATATCTATAGTATATACTGTAACAAAAGAAAAGAGGAGTTCTTTATGAAAATAAGTAAATTATATTTAACGTTAACTCTATTTTTAAGCCTTATTATTATCGTTGTAGGTTAGGAAGTTCAACCTAAATTATTCATAGATAAAAATCCAAACCACCCAACAAGTAGCTTGGACAAGGGCTATAAGCTCATATCGTAACCCATTTGGAGATTTTTTTGTATAATAGCCAATGCGCACCACGACAAACGCATGAAGAAAACTCCCTATTGAAAATTTTCAGTAACCGATTAATATTCGTAAAAACGACCTCTTAAGCCTATAATTAGCTTAGGAGGGCATTTTTATGGATGTTATGATTTAAAGTCTATTGAAGATAAGAGAGAGAGTTGGAAAATTCGTCATACTCTCGTTGATATCGTTCTTCTTATTTTCTTTGCTCGCCTATCTGGAGCTGAGTATTGGGAAGATATTGAAGATTTTGGGAAATGTTACGAACACAGTCTTCGTACGGTTTTATCCTTAGAAAACGGGATTCCATCACATGATACCATGCAGCGTGTCCTAGCGACTATAAATCCTAATGTTTTGATTAATCTCTCTATA
>NZ_JADXDQ010000076.1:0-6835 GCF_015831295.1 Streptococcus sp. NLN64 | reverse complement strand
AGTGTTGGTGCTAATATTAAATAAAGCTGCTGTTTCTTTACGTGTATGTCCCTCTTTAACATATTCAAGGACACGTTTTCTAAAATCAATTCCGTATGCCATAGGAATAGTATACCACATACAGTTTTATAATCTAAAAGACTATAAAAGCAAACTAAAAGACTATAATCCTCTTCGCTGAACGTATTGATTGCGTGCTTTGCACGCATTATTGATAAGATTCAACAGGTCTCCCAGACCTGTTGAACTACCATCATCGGCTTTCCTCGTCATCACTTTGAAAGTTTCGAGTATTCTGATTTTGAAATTAGTTAAGTATTAAAATGAACCCTTTCCCGTTTTTAGGCTTATTTTTTCATCTTCCATAACAATTGTAATTCATAAGCAACCCGGTCTTTCCGATTCAGGGCGGCATCACCTAATCGGTGGGCCCAGCCAAGAGGGAGAAGGATCGGGTATTTTTGGACATAGGGATACTTGTGTTTGATGAGTTTGGACGGCAGGAAAATACGCTTCCAAGTATAGACTAGCGAAGCTACTAGAGGTGAAGAGTGGTCTTGATGAACCGCCTTTAGGCGATTCTCTACATGATGCTCAAAGGTTCCATAGGCTCCTTGTGTGAGGATAACATCTGCCACTGGATTCAAATCCTCAGACCACTTTCCAGTTTGGAACCAGGCATCTGTAATGGCCAGGATAGATTGATGGAAATCAATCAATTCCAAGTCCGCTAGACCTTTGTTAACTAGACCCCAGTCTAACTGCTGCTCGTATTTTTCTAAAAAGATAAAGATGTCCATCACTGAACGAATCCCACTTCCACCTTTAAAATAATGTTTTGCAAAATGAGCAACCATAAAGAGATAAAAATCTTCTAAGCTCATCCGATAGCGATAGTCTCCTTGGTCGGTCAGAATGGAGGGTGAGGTGATTCCTGCTTGGAAGAAGGGAGCATAGGGTTCTTTCTGATCAAATAAATACCGATGGATTTCAACCTCAATTCGATAAAACCCTTTATCCATCCGGTAGGTATCATGATTGGACAAACCATAATCAATATTTTGATAGCCCGTCTGCCCTAATAGATCAAAAACTTTTTGCGCATCTTCAGGATCGATTAAAATATCGAGATCCCCAAGGTAGCGGTAATCGAGCTGGGGATAATCATGGATCAAAACCGATCCTTTCAAGGGCATATGCTTGATTTTTTGCTGACTAAACAACTGACTCAAGCGTTCCAATTCTGCCATTTGGTTCATTGTTTTGATAATATTCCCGTCTCGATTAGCTTCCCATTCCCTCAAGAGAGATTCAGATGGCTGCCGTTCTAATTGTTCAATCGCATAGAAACTAATCCCCTCAATACAGTGAAATTTCGCAAACTGATAAATCTCTTCAAAAGTCAACTCCGCCGGTTTTTCCATTGGCTTCTCGCCTTTCAAAACCGATCCTAGCAAACTGACAAGATACAAGCCGATTTGTTTGTTCATGATTTTCTTTCCTGAACCCTTCCTTTTTCTAATTGGATTTGGCGATCACAAACCTCTAAAGAGGCTGGTCGATGGGTCACTATGATGCATGTTTTTTCTGTTAATCCAGCAATGCTGGCTAAGACTTTCTTTTCAGTGGTTTCATCCAAGGCGCTGGTGGCTTCATCTAACAGTAAAATCTGAGCCTGTGATAGGAATGCTCTAGCCAAGGCCAAGCGTTGTTGCTGGCCTTCAGATAGGGTTTTTCCTTGTTCCCCCAACAGATGATCCAATTGTCCCGGAAGCTCACGCACAAATTCCGTTGCTGACGCTTTTTCCAAGGCCTCCCATATCTCTTCATCCGTTCTGACTCCCTGACCTAGCAAGAGGTTATCGCGAATAGTCCCCGAAAAGAGAGCATGCCCCTGTGGAACATAGGTAAAGAGAGAACGAATTTGAGCAAGACTGAGGTCCGAATAGCAATAGTCTCTATTCTTGACCCTTAGTTTGAGAACTCCTTCCTCTGGCTCATACAATCCTAGCATGAGGTAAAAAAGTGTACTTTTCCCATTCCCCGAAGTTCCTGTTAAGGCAATTTTGTCCCCCGCAGCAATATTTAATTGAACTTCCGATAATATTTTACCCTTATCCGAATAGGAAAAATCAACTGCTTCAAATGAGAGATTTTGGAACTCCAATTCCTCCTCCGGATAACTGGACTCCTGAGACTCTACATCCACCTCTTCTAACGCCATCAAGCGTTCACTACTCGCTAATAGTGCATAATAGCGGTTGGTTAAATTCGATAAATTCGTGATTGGTAGCATTACATTATTCACAAGCTGCATCAAGGCCACCAGTGTTCCGTAACTGATCTCCCCACGAGCAATTTGAAAGCTCCCCAAGCAAATAACCAGCAGCGAACTAATCTGTACACTCCCCTGTTTCGCTAGGCTACTTATAGAGGTCAACCTACGCCGTTTTTTTCGCGTTCTCTCATAGTCTCCCTGTAAAGTCCCAAATTTCAAAAGACCTTGGGACTCTGCTCGGAAAGCCTTAACCACTACCAAGTTGGTCATCATTTCCTGTAGAAAAACTTGCAGCCTGTCTTTAGAACCCTGCACCGCTCGATGAACTTCCTTAAATTTTTTTCGAAATAAAAGATTTAAGGAAAATAAGATTATCCCGGCTAGTCCAAGCCAAAAAGTCAAACCAGGTACCAATTGGTAGAGTAAATAAAAGGACAACAAAATATTGACCCCAATTCGCAAGGAATTGGGAATCAAGACTGCGAGCCCACTCGTGACAATTTCAATATCTGAAAAAAAGCGAGTCAGCCATTCACCAACAGCCATCTCCCGCACCGCTATGTATGGCTTCACAAAGATCTGTTCCAAAACCCGTTTCCGAAACAAGACCTCCAAACGAGTTTGTAACAAATCTTCCATTGCAGGGAGCAATAAACGCAATATCAACTGTAAAACAGCCAATAGGGCCAAGACTAGCATTTGTGTCAAAAGAAGTGACTGATCCCCACCAACAGCCGCATCAATGACCGATCGACTCTTTGAAATAAAAGCGATCCGCACGATTGAAAAGAGAACGCTGATCAGCGAAAGGAACAGAACAGTTCCCTGTAAGAATTTTGTCTGACAGTAAAGCCAGCGAATGATGTCACGGGGTCCCATGAATTCGCCCCCTTCTTAGTTTCCGATAGACCTTCAAAATGAAGAAGCGCAGGATCCACGGTTTACACCAGAACCACCGATAGAGAGAACTTTTCATATTCCTAAAATCAGCCGTTCGCCCCCGACGTTGGTAATTCACCAATACAGCTATAACTTGATCTGCATCGGGATATTCAAAATAAGTACAGTTATCCCCATTCAAAATAAGAGCTCCGTTTTGAATACGGGCCACCCGATGTAACACCAAGATGCGATCCCTACGACGATACAAAACAATATCCCCCACATGGATTTCCCCAAAAGAATCCAGAGATTCCAGGGTTACTAAATCTCCATTACGTAAGGCTGGATACATACTATTCCCTTGAGCCTGTAAAATATGGTGGCCTTCTACTGCAAGGTGTTCCTCAATACTTCGTTTCTGCATATATGCCTAGTCTGCCAGTAAATTTTCACGCGCCAACAAAGCCAAGAAGGCCCCTACATCTTTTTGAGCCAGTTCCTGATCAATCCCATACTCCTCTTGCAGAGCCAGAACGAGACTTGCTTCCTCAGCCCCCTCCTGTAAGTGCCTCCACAAGAACTGCGCAGATTCATTCAATTTAATCATCCCTTGAAATTCCTGATTGCGCTCACCAACCGCAACAACCACATACTGATTTCCCAATTTATTCAACACAAAATCAGATTTAATTTTCATTTTTAGTTCATCCTTTCTCAAAAACGAATACTCGAAACAGCTTGAAATCTGAATCAAAAAACAAGCATTGCTTCCTCCTTTAACCGATGCTGACTTAACCAGTTTCAGAAAAAGCGGATTCCCACGTTTAGAATTTAAAATGCAATGAGTACTAAGAACTCTGTTCCTCAAGCCATTTACTGGACCCAAGTCCCTTGTGCATCCCTTGATAAGCCAATTGAGCGGCTGCTTCCGATATCGTACATTCCAAAATATAAAAAGGGATGTTTTGGATGGTCCAGTCTAGCAAATTCATCAATTTTGCTAATTTCACAGAATCCCTAGGCAATCGTAATTGAGGAAAGAGGCGATCCATGACTTCCTCTTGACTGGCTAACCGCATCCGATTCTGAGCGCCCCTCTCCAGAAAACAAATTCCCTTTAAGGGAACTTGCACATTTGTCTCCCAACCTTCTTTTCCACACCAGGGAGTTCCAGCCGCTAGCAATTCCTCCCCGCGTTTAAACAGAAACGGCTTATCCCCGTTCACAACAAATGCTTTTTCCCCAAAATACTGCAACCATTGGCGAACATGGGTACTCTTTCCCATTCCAGATCGAGCAGTGAAGGCGAAAGCCTCTCCCCCGACAGCTACTACAGCTGCATGTAGAAAGAAGGCATCAAAATCCAGGATCTGGTCGCAGAGGACTGCTAGAACAGCTGTAATTTCATGAACTCCTCGGGAAAAATCTTCCTCCGTCTTCACTTGAAAAAATTCAATATCCTTATCCGTAACAGAAATCTGGATATCAGCCTTCACACCAGTATCCGCTATCAGATAGTTCTGCACAAATGGCCGAATTTCTGGATACCGCTCTTGAATGTCAACACTTACTCCCGCGATTTCTATGCGCATACTCACTCCTCTTCCTATTCTTTCAATCTGAAAGGCCTTCTGATAAAACGGCCATAACGTAAGCAAGGGTGGAAAAGTTTCCTCTCCCAACCCTTCAACCAACCTATATCGTTCACGAATACTCTTCCAAAATCTCCCTAGCCATTATCATCTATGTTATACCCTATTTGGAAGCTGGGGCAAAAGTCTCAACCTTCCTATTTTAGTTAGCGGAATAACGTTTACGCAGCAAGTTCAAAACCATTCCAGAGATTTCAACCTTCAGCAGTTCACCTCCTAGGCAATTTGACTTTCATTCATAAGTAGCTACAACCCCTATGAATAAAGGAAAAACAGGCATCACGTAGAGCTGAACACTTTGTTTATAGTAGCATGATTCCACAAAAATAACAAGGGAAGTGAACTCCCAAAAACCTCCCTCAAGCGAATCTCAAAGCAAGCGCTACTTTTTAGCAAACCAAACCTAGCTCCCCCACATCACTCAAATCTTTTTAAGACATCCTCTTTCTTTTTATGATATACTTATACAGTAAGTGTATTGTAGAAAGTTGGTAGCTTATGAAACTTCCAAAAGAAGGCGACTTTATTACAATTCAAAGTTATAAGCATGATGGGAATTTGCACCGCACTTGGCGCGATACCATGGTACTAAAAACAACAGAGAACGCCCTCATTGGTGTCAACGACCATACACTGGTTACCGAGAGTGATGGTCGTCGTTGGGTGACACGTGAACCAGCCATTGTCTATTTCCACAAGAAGTATTGGTTCAATATTATCGCTATGATACGCGATAATGGCGTCTCCTACTACTGTAACCTGGCCAGCCCCTATTACTTGGACCAGGAAGCCCTTAAATACATTGACTACGACCTCGATGTCAAAGTTTTTGCGGATGGGGAAAAACGTCTACTGGATGTAGAAGAGTACGAACGTCATAAAAAACAAATGAACTACTCCGAGGATATCGATTTTATCCTCAAGGAGAATGTCAAAATTCTAGTGGATTGGATTAATAATGGCCGTGGACCTTTCTCCCAATCCTATGTAAATATTTGGTACAAACGCTATTTAGAACTCAAAAATCGGTAAAGTTAGCCTTAGGGGTCGTGTGGGTTCCACCTACCCCTTTTAGTTATACTCTTTAAACTTCAAATTTCGATACTCTTTGGAGTTCAAAATCTGACCTTGTCAAGCCTCTTTGATGAACTTACTGATTGCGTGCCTTGCACTATCATCATCTGCTGTCCTCGTCATTTTTTGAAATTCTTCGAGTGTTCTTATTTTATAGTCTGTTAATTTGCTTTTAGTACATGGCAGCGAGTCGTAGACAGCTCAAAATCTCTGGGGGAGATTTTGAGCTTGCTGAGTACAACTTTCGAAGTAAGTTTCAAATAAGTACGGCAAGACGAGCTAACACAGTAATAAAAGATAAACTAAAAGACTGTAAAACTTTCGAAAACTGACTAGGTATTTATAAGAAAGGAATTGCTATGGCTTTTTCAACCCCTACTGAACGTTATGCCTCCTTCGGCATTGTCACCAGTCTTCCCTCTGAACTCATTGATTCCTTTTGGTTTATTATCGATAAAAATTTGCAAGGTGTCTTTGACCTTACTTCACCCTTGCATTTTAGAATCCTGAAAACGGCAACGAATCAGGTGACCATCGAATACCGGAGCTCCCAAACAGCTTCTTGGATTCAATTCGACCTCCCCTATTCCTTTAATCCACGTTATCCTCGGGAAGTCTACATCGTAGAGCAAAACAATACCCAAGTTATCGTTTTACCAGACGAACTAAACGGGTGAAAAAAGCCAAACCGCCGTTGCGGTCTGGCTTTTTTAGCCATTCCTCTTCCTCCAAGGATTTTTGTAGTAAGAAATAGATTGGTTATACTCATTGCATTTCAAAATCTGAACGTGTTATAGTCTTTTATTTGAAAATAACACAGTAAAAAAAGCGCAAAAAAACACTATCTGTGTTATACTTAAGGTGAACATATTTAAAAATGTCTTAAGGATGTTGCCGCATCCCTAATGCTCTTGCTGCTTCATAAGTTTGATGTGTTTTCAAAAGTTTG
>NZ_JADXDQ010000075.1:0-6853 GCF_015831295.1 Streptococcus sp. NLN64 | reverse complement strand
ACCACCGTATTCTCCAGAATTAAATCCAATTGAGCAAAGTTGGGCTATTCTAAAAAAATCAGTTACAGAATTACTTCGCAAAATGGACTCTATAACTGATGCAATAACATACTATTTAAAAACTAAAAAACTATAGTACAAGGCAGCGAGTCGCAGGCAGTACTAAAGTACGGCAAGACGAGCTAACACAGTAATAAAAAATAAACTAAAAGAGTATAACACATTCATATTTTGAAATGTAATGAGTATTACCTCAAAAAAGCCTCCCAATGACTAGATCTGATTTCTAGTCATTGGGAGGCTTTTATAGATATCTTTTTTAATAATCAATACCATTGATCGTTAGTGTACTCGAACCAATCATAGGAGAGAATGGATACGAGGTTTCGAATGAAGTTCATTCCTAAAACCGTTGCTGAGGGAATTGTCCCTCAGCAATGATTTAGGTTCTTGGAAAGATTTAGAAATTATTCCTCATCTCCCTCCAATTGAACTTCCCCAATTGTTTCTCCAGAAGTTGCAAGATTTACAACAATATCATTTTGATCAAATGTAACAACTTCTACAAGAGGTGATGTATAGGTGTTTTTCATAGGATTATCCTTTCTAACTTTGTTTGACTTTTATCATAGCACGCCTAAAGAAAGGAGTGCAAAAAATATGCTCAAAAAGGTGGAGAATGATGGAGGGAAGGATTCCAAAAGTGTTATACCGATGACAATTTATCTGATTCCGTCTCGTTCTTTAAGAGGTTGGGGGCTTCTTGAATGGATTCGAGAGGGCGTGCTTGCAAGCAATCAATAGGTTACCGTCAGACTTGACAAGGTTAGATTTTGAAATTGAATGAGTATTAATCGGATTCATCCAGGTCGCGAAGGGTTTGATCGACTTGTTCCTTGATGCGGTTGTACTCAAAACCTTTCCGTAGGAGTGCGTGTGTCAGGGCTTGTTTGAGTTGGAAGCCGTCGTATTTTTTTTGGTAGCGGCGGAGGGCTTTGTTGAGTTCTTTTTCGAGAAGAGTATCCTCGGTTTCGCTGTCTTTCTCCCAGTTTAATTGAGGAAGGACCGAGCGGATAGTCTCGGAGTCAAATCCTTTCTGGTAGAGGGTTTGTTGGAGTTTGATTTTGAGATTGCGGTGGCTCAGTCGTTGGCTGTATTTGCGCTGGAGTTTTTCAGCCTCTTTGAGCGCTAGGGGGGCGAAGTCGAGGTTTTGGAGAGCTTGTGAAATGAGGTCTGGGGAGATCCCTTTTTGTTTGAGTTTTTCTTGTAGTCGGTAGGGGCCTTTGTTGCCAGTTCGGATTTTTCCTTCCAGATAGTTTTGGCAGTAGCGTTGGTCGTTAATCCAGTTGTCGGCCTCCAAATCCTTGAGGATGATGGCGATCTGTGCGGTGGCGATGTCGTATTTGGCAAGATAGTCGTGGACTTCTTTCTTGCTACGGTTTTGGAAGGAGAGGTAGTAGAGGGCCAGGTTTTTACCGTAGGAAATTTGGGCGAAGGCTCGGATTTCTTCCAGTTCGTCACCTGTAACTTCCTTGCCTTGAGATAGGAAGTAGCGGACGATGGTGTCCTCCGTGATGTAGAAGGTTTGCCCGTGATCGGTTTCAAGGAGATAGAGCCGTTTTTTCTTTTCAAGTTTTGTGATTTTCATAGGTCTATTATACCTTTTTTATTGTAAAATAAGGGGTATGAAAGTAAAACAACGAATTCCACTAAAAATAAAACGAATGGGCATAAATGGAGAAGGCATCGGCTTTCATAAGGGGACCTTGGTCTTCGTGCCAGGTGCGCTAAAAGGGGAGGAAGTCTTCTGTCAGATTAGTCGGGTAAAGCCCAATTATGCGGAGGCTCGTCTGCTCAAGGTGAATAAGGCATCCCGTTTCCGGGTAGATCCTGCTTGTCCCATCTATGAAACTTGTGGGGGTTGTCAAATTATGCACCTCCAATACCGCAAACAGCTGGAATTTAAAAAGGATGTCTTGAAACAGGCATTGAAAAAGTTCAAGCCAGAAGGTTATGAAGAGTATGAGCTTCGTCCGACTCTTGGGATGAAGAAGCCGGTGTATTATCGAGGGAAATTGCAATTTCAGACAAGGCGCGTGAAAGATAAGGTGGCTGCGGGTTTGTTCGCTGAGAATTCCCATCGTTTGGTGCCAGTGATGGACTGCCTGGTTCAAGATAAGGTGACGCAAACCATCATCAACCGAACGGCTGAGTTATTGGATGATTTGCAGATACCGGTTTACGATGAACGTAGAGAGCAGGGAGTTCGGACTGTCATGGTTCGCAGGGCTCGTAAAACCGGGCAGGTACATATGATTTTTGTCTTGAGCCGGCGTTTGGACTTGAGCGCAGTGGTCAAGCATTTGACAACTGATTTTCCAGCTATCCGAACGATTGCCATAAACATTCAGGCACGGAAGACCAGTGACATTTATGGAGCCGAGACCGAAATTATTTGGGGACCAGAGCATATCCAGGAAGGGGTGCTGGACTACAGTTTTGAATTGTCTCCACGAGCCTTCTATCAGCTGAACCCTCAGCAGACAGAGGTTCTGTACCAAGAGGCTGTCAAGGCCTTGGATGTTAGGGAGACAGACCATTTGATAGATGCCTACTGTGGTGTGGGAACAATTGGTTTTGCATTTGCGGATAAAGTCGCATCTGTACGTGGGATGGATATAGTACCAGAGGCTATACAAGATGCCAAGGTTAGTGCTAAAAAAATGGGCTTTACCAATACCCATTATGAAGCGGGAACAGCGGAGAGCATTATCCCTCATTGGTATGCTGAAGGCTATCGTGCCGATGCCCTGATTGTGGATCCACCTCGAACGGGTTTGGATGAAAAGCTGTTACAGACGATTTTGAAATTTAAGCCCGAAAAGATGGTTTATGTCTCTTGTAACGTCTCAACACTAGCTCGCGATCTGAAAACCTTGGCAAAAATCTATCAGGTAGACTACATTCAGTCAGTGGATATGTTTCCTCATACTGCTCGAACCGAAGCAGTCGTGAAGTTACAATTAAAAAACAGAGGAGAAACCAAATGAAAGAACAGGAATTTTTAAAGGATATGGAGCAGTGGTTAAAACTACAAGTCACAACCAATGAGATGGCTGTTACCGAAAGTCGTCGTCTTTGGGAGGAGGAAAAAGATGAGATGGCGCGTGATGCCTGGATTCGCTATGAGAGTCGCTTAGATGCATACACCTTTTTATTAGGTAAATTTTTGAGCTTCCATCAAGGCAAGTCCTTTCATGATTTGCCGGATGAATTTTTAGGGAAAAAATATTACTGAGAATATTCCAAAAGATCATGGAAATACCATATTCTTAGGCTTTCTATGTGGTTAGGAATATACTGTCAAATTTAAAGGGAAATGCCATTTATGACACATAAAAACGTGCAACTTTTAAAAGTGCCGTTTTTTTTTTTTTTTTTTTCGTAGCTTATTTTGTAAAAAATGAAAAGGATATATGATATACTCTAAGAGTAAAACTATTTACAAATAAAATAGGAAAGGAATGTATATACACATGAAAAAACGTAAGGGTTTTGATTGGTATTCCAGCAGACAACGCTTCTCGCTAAGGAAATACCATTTCGGCCTAGCTAGCGTTTTCTTGGGTGCCCTGCTTTCGGTAGGGAGTGAGGTAGCTCAAGCTGCAGAGCAAGAAAATTCTAAAGAGGGAACGGAGACCTCAATTGCCGGAACAGAGGCCAGTGGAGAAGATGCTCTACCGGATCCTTTGTTAACGGCTCCAGCCCAGCCCGTGACAGAGGCTAGTAGCACATCGCTTACTGTGACCGAGGTTGAAGTTCAACCCGAAATTTCAACTGCAACTGTGACAGAAGCGAAAGCAGAAGCACCAGTCGTGGAAGAAAAGCAGACAGACGCTGAAAACGTAGCAGATAAAAAAGTCGAGGAGAAATCTACCGATGCTACCGTCGCGCAAAACGACAAGGAAGCCTCAGTAGAAACAGACACTTCTGTGACTCCTGCAAGTGCTTCAACAAGTTCAGCGGTTGTTGCGAATACACCAACAGAACCTGCTGACCGTGTACATGCAAGTACCGAAGAGCATGAAGCTGTACTATCTGATGAAGGAATCGAAGAAGTCATCAGCAATCTCCTAACAGGTGAACGCCTCAAGAACATGTCGCCTCGAGACATTGCGCAACTAGGTGTTTATTCCTTCGGAAATTTCAGAATGACACAAGAGCTCTTCTCACAATTGACAGAGGAGCAGATCCGTGCCCTCACCTTCAACCGCAATTATCAGAAGTATATTAATTCAGCTAGAGGTCCTGGAGCAGGACATGCACCTGGCTTACCATCTGCTTTCAGGGTCACTGAACAAACTAACACTGGTCAGGCGGAGGAAGGGTATGCAATTATGCCACAAACTGCAAATCCACTTCCAACGGATAAAAAAGAGGGACGTTATACCTTCTCTGTGATCCGAAATCGAGTTACTAATGACTACTATGTTTATTCGGCTGATGTTCCACCATTTGCAGATGAGAATGCAACAACAACCAGACCAACCACGGTTTATGTAAGTGTTTTTGATGAAAACTTGAATCAAATTGGTAATACTGAAACATTACCAATGGTGAATGGTACTCGGATTGATGCTTTTAATGGGCGTCCTGGAGGTCCTTACTTTACGGTTACAACGAATAATATCGTTATTAATACAGCGTCTAATCATAATTTACAGCGACTTTATTATTTTGTTGACTCTATTGATCCGAGTGGATCCCCTCAGACAGTTTCTTTACGAGTTCCAAAGTATACCCGTCAAGTGACGAAATATTATGAATATAAAAAAGGGGAAAAGACAACAACACCAGTTCGTGAGGATCATTGGCAAGAAGGTTGGGAAGGCGATGGCTTTACAACGGCTCCACTAGATATTTCTGGATATAAATATGTAGATAAAGAAGAACCTAAAAATAGAAATGGAAATTTAGGAAACCCAGGAGAGCCTAACTATAAAGGTAATGTTGTTGTACAACGTCAGACTTTTGAATCAACAATCAATGGTCAAAAAATTCCGTTAACGCGATACTTGAAGCGAGTCTACCTTGATGATGAGGGTAAAATGGAAGTTACGGCTTACATTCTACCTCGAGCTGTGACAGATAGTGATCCTTCTGCTAAGGACTTCTTTGATAATATCAGTAAATACACAACATATTCTGACAAGATTTACTATCCGTCAGTAATTACTGAAACTGATACTTTACCAGAACAAGCGCAATACGTTTCACGAGATGCTAATGCCTACTACCTTGCTCGTTTGAGAGGGACCAATGATCCCACACCTAAATTCTCTGAGTTTATGAATCTCCCTTCATCTGCAACAATGGTGAGTGGCGATCGGATTAGTCAGGGAATACCAGTTGCAACCAGCAAAAACGATGCTGGGAATAGAGTGGCGTTTGTAAACAATTGGGAGCCATCATCAACCGTTGTCTACTATTATGAAAAGAAAGGGAATGTCTATGTAACCTACAAGGATACTGACGGCAATACTCTTAAGGTTCCTGATGGAGATCAACTTGTTGAGCAGGTGACGGACACCAAGAATGGAGAACTTGACTCCAATTATGACACAGGGGACCATAAGCCGAACACTATTAAGACAGAAGAGGGTAAGACATTCAAGCTTGCTCCGGCTGGAAACTATCCAGTTGGAGAGGTAGATAACAACAACCATTTAACTTCAAGTGCGCCAGCTTCTGGTCAAGTAAAAGAAGAAGACCAAACGGTAACCTACATTTATCAAGAGGTTAAGGGAGATGTTGTTGTTCTTTATCGGACAAAAGATGGAACCCCGATTACGGGAACATCTTCAGATGGTAAGACAATCGGTAGTGTCACAGACACTGAAACCGAGGAAAAACGTGCCTGGGAAGGTGCGGTAGTAGATACCACTGCTACATCAACCGGTACAGATTATACGACAACTGATAACCGTCCTGAAAAAATTACAACTGCTGACGGTAAAGTCTATAAGCGGATTGACGAAGTTGCCGGTACTGAAAATGGTAAAGTTGTCGAAGGGACAACCCGGATTGTCTATTACTATGAACTTCAAAAAGGTTCCGTTCTGGTAGACTATGTGGACACAGAAGGAAATACTCTTCAAGCACAAGTCATCGATGTTAACCAAGAAGATACTGGAACGGACTATGATACTAAAGTCGACAATCGTCCAGCCACCATCACAGCTGCAGACGGTAAGGTTTATGAATTGGTTCCGGCGGGATCCTATCCAGTCGGTACTGTAGGTGAGGATAGCAATCTTACAACGTTAGCGCAAACGGATAAGGATCTTGGAACTGATGCGGTAACAGGTAAAGTAGCTGAAGAAACTAAGAAAATCACCTATGTTTATAAATTAAAAGAAGAGCCTAAGGGTGATGTCGTTGTTAACTATGTTGATAAGAACGGAACTCCAATCAAGGATCCGGTTAAAGATGTAGAAGACGGTGAAGTTGATTCTGATTACAACACCGATGACAAAAAAGACGAAACCATCACAACTGAGGACGGCAAGAAATACAAACTTGTCCCAGCCGGAGACTACCCAGTAGGTAAAGTTGATTCTGACAGCCATTTGGAAAGTAGTGATCCAGTTTCTGGTAAGGTAACAGAAGAAACGAAAGAAGTTACTTATGTTTACCAACAAGTCGGTGGCGAAGTTAACGCTCGCTACGTGATTGAAGGTACAGAAGATGAACTTAAAGATCCAACAGTGGTTAAACCAGAAGACAGCCCAATTGGTGAAGCTTACCAAGGTACGAAACCAGCTGAAATTGAAAAAGACGGCAAAACATACGT
>NZ_JADXDQ010000074.1:0-7715 GCF_015831295.1 Streptococcus sp. NLN64 | reverse complement strand
TACGCTCAAGGCCTTGACACAAAATCCCCTTCTCTTTGCTTCACAACTAGGCTCAGCAGGCATCAATCTGCCAAATAAATTGTCCTATTTTTAGAAAAATGGTTGACAAATGGTAGAAAAATCTCTGGGGGAGATTTTGAGCTTGCCGATACAACTTTCGAATAAAGTTTCAAATAAGTAGGGCAAGATGAGCCAACACAGTAATAAAAAATAAACTAAAAGGGTATATCAGTTACCGCACCCCAAAACAGGAAGACCTACTTACTTGAAATATGACTACAAGAATGGGAATTATGTAGACTTGCATTTGAAAACAAATCCTCATTGAAATTTATTTATGTAAAAAATGAATTGAGTTTTTGAAATTGGAAATACAAAATCTAAAAAAAGTATAGTAGAATAGAGCTACTAAAAATAACCATATTGGAGAGGGCTTATGAATACAATTGATTTGACAATTCCAGTAGCCGAAGTTTTAGATAAGCATCCCGAAGTGAAAGATCTCTTGATTGAACTGGGGTTCACACCACTATCCAATCCAGTAATGCTCAATACCGTTGGAAAGATCACAAGTTTGAAGCAAGGTTCGAAATTGGCAAAGATTCCATTGAAATCCATTCAAGAGCAATTGGAATGGAATGGTTATACAGTTATTGGAGGATTAGATGACTAATCAGACACGAATTGATTTACTAAAGCAAATCTTAATAGACTTGCATCATGGAGCCAGTCCAGAGTCTGTTCAAGATCTATTTAATGAACATTTTACAGGAGTCTCAGCCCTTGAGATTTCGATGATGGAACACGAGCTCATGGGAAGTGATACAGGTATTACCTTTGAAGATGTGATGAAATTGTGTAATGTTCATGCTAATCTTTTCAAGGGGGCCATCGCGAATGTTGAGGTGGCTGATAGTGAGCAAGAAGGACATCCTGTTTTTGTTTTTAAGCAAGAAAATCTTGCTTTACGGGCTGCCTTGCTACGGATTCGACGCTTGTTTGATCAGTTTGAGAAACATGACCTAGATCCGGAAATTAGCGCACAGATGCTCCAAGGCTTAAAAAGACAATTCAAGCTCCTATCTCAGTTCGAATACCACTATACTCGTAAGGAAAAACTCTTTTTTCCGATTATGGAGAGATACGGACATGATGCTCCTCCGAGAGTGATGTGGGGAGTGGATGATGATATTCGTAATCTCTTTAAAGAGAGCCAACTCCTTCTTAACCAGTATCATCTAGATGGGGATGATATAGGACCCATCCGTCAAGCCTTTGATCAGTTTGCGTCTGAATTTGAAGAGATGATTTTCAAAGAGGAATCCATTTTATTAATGATCCTACTAGAAACCTTTTCACAGGACGATTGGCTTGCTATTGCAAATGAAAGTGATGCTTACGGCTATGCTATTGTGCATCCAACTGCCAAATGGATTCCCAAGCGCCAAGAATTTCTCGAAGCAGCCACAGAAACAGAAGAGGGGACAGAAAATTCATCATCCCAGTACCAACTTGACACACCTGCAGGAACAATCTCCATTTCGTTTACCCCAAAAATGAGGGAAACTTTGGTAGATACACAGCAAGTCCAATCATTCGGTCATGGGTACTTATCACTTGAACAGGCAAATTTGCTGTTAAACCATCTTCCATTAGAACTAAGTTTTGTGAATAAAGATGATATCTTTCAGTATTATAATGACAGTCATCCTAGTGATGAAATGTTGTTTAAGCGTACGCCAAGCCAAGTTGGACGCCACGTTGAATTATGCCACCCTCCAAAAATTGTAGAGAAGGTTCGAACGATTATTGACCTCCTTCGAACAGGCCAGCGAGACGAAGTTCCAATGTGGTTTAAAAAGGATGAAGCAACCTTTATTTATGTTGTTTATAAAGCCGTCCGAGATCAGCAGGGAGAGTTTCAGGGGGTTTTAGAATATGTTCAAAATATTCAACCTTTTTTCGAATTAGAAAATGAAGTGCAACGAGATATTTCTGAAGAATAGTTAAGCCCTACAGTCAAAGCTGCTCTATTCAAACAATATGTCTTCTCCCATTAGTCTAGCGAGTCATAAACAATTCTTATTGGGCACCTCTATAATGCGTCAAAGTGGGTTCACTAACTAAAATAGGTAGGTTGAGACTTTTGTCCCAACCTCTTTTTTCTTACAAAAATGTAAGTTAGGAGCCAGTCTTGTAAGATTTGTAGTAGGGATATTTTTCTATAATAGAGACAGAAAAAGTAAAGAAAGAAGGAAACAGATGTTATTAGAAATCAATCATTTAGAAAAGGTTTATCGGACTCGTTTTTCCAAAGAGGAAACACGCGCCCTCCAGGATGTGGATTTTAAAGTTGAAGAAGGTGAGTTTATTGCGATTATGGGGGAAAGTGGATCTGGTAAAACAACTCTTCTTAATATTTTGGCCACCCTAGATAAACCGAGTAGAGGTTCTGTTATCTTAAATGGCCAAGATATTACTAGAATTAAAGAGGGAAAATTAGCTGATTTTCGCCTTCGAAATCTAGGGTTTGTCTTTCAAGACTTTAACCTCTTGGATACCTTAACGATTCAGGACAATATTTTTCTCCCACTTGTGTTAGCTCGTAAATCGTTTCAGGAGATGGAACGCAGCCTGGCAGTGTTAGCTCCCCAGCTGGGTATTCAAGATTTATTGCAAAAACGTCCGTTTGAATTATCTGGTGGACAGAAACAGCGTGTTGCCATTGCTCGTAGTTTAATCACCAAACCACAACTGGTTTTAGCGGATGAACCGACAGCAGCATTGGATTATCGAAATTCAGAAGACTTACTCCATCTTTTTGAAGAAATCAATCATTCTGGTCAGACAATACTGATGGTAACCCATTCTGCCAATGCGGCTAGTCACGCCAATCGAGTTCTCTTTATCAAAGACGGTCGGATATACCATCAACTTTATAAAGTGGGAAAAACAAATCAAGATTTTGCTAAAGAAATTTCGCTAGCAATGTCTAGCTTGCTAGGAGGTGAATAGATGTTTTATGTTAAACTAGCCTTACAGAATATTCAAAAGTCCTCCCGTATCTTTGCTCCATTTGTATTAGCCAGTCTTGTCCTCTTTACGATCATGTCGGCAGTTTTTTCCCTCATGCTCAGCCCCGTGATTGCTAGCCTCGGAAGTGGCGGCATAACCTTATCTTTGGGTATTGTAGTACTAACAATTTTCTCCTTAAATATGGAAATTTATAGTTTTAAATTTCTGTTGCAACAACGAACGCGAGAATTTGGTCTCTACAATATGCTGGGAATGAATAAAAAAAAGGTTTCGCTGATTGCTAGTTTGGAACTATTCTTTATTTTTTTGTTGATAGTGATTGCCGGATCCATCTTGGGGACGATTGTATCCAATCTCTTCTATCTTCTTTTTGTTAATTTGGTGGGTTATCATGAACTAAATTTTACGGGGAGTCCCTTAGCTTCGTTCATTACAGGACTGATCTTTGCAGGAATTTTCCTAGTTCTGGAGTTTATAGCCATTTATCAAATTGGAAAAACCAATCCTCTTGTTCTTTTCAGAACCAGTGAGAAGGGGGAGAGAGAACCTAGAGGAAATAGTCTTTTTGCGGTTCTAGCCTTGTTAAGCCTTGGTTTTGGTTACTATCTTTCTCTCTCATCCAAAGCGAGTGGAGTAGAGATTATTTTACGCTTTTTTATCGCAGTTCTTTTGGTCATTGCTGGAACCTATCTTTTCTATATGAGTTTTATTACTTGGTTTTTAAAAAGACGTCGAAAGAATAAACAATATTTTTACCAACCAGAGCACTTCATTACAACTTCCCAAATGATTTTTCGAATGAAGCAACATGCAATGGGCTTGGCCAATATTACGCTTTTAGCAGTTATGACCTTTGTAACCATAGCGACAACGACTTCTTTGTATGCAGGAACAAATGAAATTGTAAATAATCTTTATCCAACAGACACATCCTTAGAATATTTTGCGGAAACAAGAGAGCAAGGTGAGAACCTCTATCGTGAGTCTGTTTTAAACTCTTTCCCCGAAACTGAGAAGAATGCTCTATCTTACTTGGCTTTTCAGACTGCCATCCGCTATCAGGGTGGAGAATCGGTTACAATTAATCCAGAAACAATGGGGGATTTGAATCCAACAGAAATTCTCTTTACTTACCTGGTTACCCAAGATGATTTTCGAAAATTAGGGAACCAATTACCGACTCTAGCTGATAATCAACTGGCCTTTGTTCGAATGAATGAAAAAACAAATCTAAAGGCATTGAGGTTGGGTGATCAACATTTTGAGGTTGTTCAAAATCTAACCAAAGCTCAGTTTCCTGATGTGGCGAATACCTTTCAGTCTGCAGTCCTTGTAGTTGCCAATGATACGGTTTTAGAATCCTTTAAAAATTATTTCCAATCTCTCCAGCTAACAGGCTTTCCAGTTAACAGCGTTTACCGAGTTCTGACAAATCTTTCATCTGAACAGGTCTCTCAAATTGCAAGTGCTAATGGTGATAGCTATCTATTCGAAAATAAGGAGGGTGACATTCTTGGTAGTATCATGCAGAAACAAGAATACCAAGATCTAATGATTGGTTTCACAGGTGGTTTTCTTTTCACAGGATTTCTCATTGGAATGAGTTTTATTCTGGGAGCTGCCTTAATTATCTACTACAAACAATACTCTGAAGGACATGAGGATAAAAAATCCTATAAAATTTTACAGGAAATTGGAATGAGCCAGGAAGCCGTTAGGAAAACCATTAATTCTCAAATTGTTATCCTCTTCTTTTTACCTTTAGCGATAGCGATTCTGCATTTTTTGGTCTCAACTGTGATGCTTCGACAAATGCTGGCTGAATTTGGGATTTATTCATCTAATCTGATTTACACTGTTAGTGCTGTAACCCTTATCTTGGTGGCAATTACCTACTATATTATTTATAAGTGGACCAGTCGTACCTACTACCATATTATTGAACGATAATTTGAAAAGTCAGAGATTTTTGTCTCTGGCTTTTTCCTATGTTAATTCCTGGTTATCTTTTTATTTTTCTGACAAAAGGTGTTAGAATGTCACTATGAAACAAAGTGTCGTATACATTGTTGAGGATGATGCCTTGATTGTCAATCTTCTCAAACAACATTTAGGTCAAAATTACCAAGTTATGAGTGTGCAGAATTTCCGTGCAGTGAGCCAAGAAGTTGCAGAAATCCAGCCAGATATTATTTTGATGGATATTCGTTTGCCCTACTATAATGGCTTTTACTGGACCACGGAGATTCGTAAGAGTATGACCATGCCCATTATTTTTATATCCTCTAGTGATGACGAGATGAATGCGGTGATGGCTATGAATATGGGCGGTGATGATTTTGTGACCAAGCCCTTCTCTTTGGAAATTCTGGATGCCAAAATTGGTGCTTTTTTACGACGGGTGAATCAATTTGCACCTGCTCAGGACTTCAGTGTGGATGATTTTCATCTGAGTTTGGAAGGGCGCTTGCGACGAGGACAAGACCAGGTACAGCTAACCCCAACGGAAACACGGATTTTGAAAGCCCTCTTTAAGGGGCAGGGACAGGTTGTCAGCAAGGACGAATTGCTCAAGGACTTATGGGAGAATGAAGATTTTATTGACCAGAATACCCTCAATGTCAATATGACCCGTTTGCGGAAAAAGGTAGCGGAAGTGGGGTTTGATCGGATTCATACTGTACGGGGAGTGGGGTACTTGGTTAAATGATAGGCTCTTTTTTTCGAGAATACCGTACATTCTTTCTTGCTTATTTTTTACTGACAAGCTCTTATCTGATTTTGTTCTATCTTTACCAACTTCCCTGGGCCTTCTTTCTGCAATCTGTCTTTTTATCCTGGACTATCTTTCTTATTCTCATTCTAAGCCTTTTTTGGAAATTTTTTCATCGAATGAAAGCCTTACAAGATGGAATTCATGAATCTGACCTCTATCTTCTCAATAAGCCCATTGACCGTGCTTATTTATCTTTGCTTGAAAAGGAGAAGGACGATGCCCGCCAGCAACTCTTGTCCTATAAGAAAAGGGAAGAAAATCTTCAAGCAGTGGTCAAGTTATGGTCTCATCAAATGAAGGTGCCACTTGCAGCCCTCTCATTAATGAGTCAGACGAAGAAACTGGATCCACAAGACGTGGACAATCAGCTCTTACGATTGGATAATTACCAAGCCAACCTCCTTAACTACCTAAAACTCAGCAATCAGAGTAGTGATTTCCGCTTTGAAGAAGTAGAAGTGCGCCAAATCATGGTTGACTTAGTAAAGAAATACCGCACCCACTTTTTACATAAACAAATTGCTGTTAGTATAGAAGGCAAGTGTAAGCTTAAATCTGATCGAAAATGGCTTTCCTTCGCCCTCTCCCAAATCCTAGATAACGCTATCAAGTATAGCCAAGAAGGCGGATCCGTCCAGATTCAACTGGATAAGGGGGTCCGTATCAGCGACCAGGGCATTGGTATTCTGCCAGAAGACATCCCCCGCCTCTTTGACCAAGGCTTCACCGGATTTAATGGCCGCGAACACCAAAAAGCCAGCGGCTTTGGTCTCTACCTAGCCAAGCGCGTGCTCGACCAACTAGAATTGGACATTGAGGTTAGAAGTCAGGTAGATGAAGGAACACAGGTAGTGGTGTATAAGAAGTAAAGGGGAATGAAATAGTGATCACTAATGCTGTTTTTCATTTAATAATTTTTAAAAATAGATTTAATTAAACTGCCTAGGAGACTTTCATCTTTTTTATTAAATGAGAAGGTAAGAGATAAAATTCAGTGAAAAAGATAGAAATAACTGAATTATGCTATAATTGGTTTAATGATTCAATAAGGAGATTATAGAATGATGACAAAAACAATAGATGTTGCAAGATATATAATCTATGCTTATGAACAAATTTCAAATTCACGCTTTGAAACTCAGGAGTTGAAGTTACAAAAGTTAATGTATTTTGCCCAAAGAGAAAGTTTTGCTTTAGTGGGAAATGAACTATTTCCAAGCGATTTTCAAGGCTGGAAGCACGGGCCAGTCTTACCTGAATTACGTTATTTCTTTGAAGAAAACTATGAACCTTATACAGGCGATGATGGTTCTTTAACTGCTACAGATAAATATGTGATTGAAAGTGTCATCAATAAGTACGGGCATTATGATGCATGGTATTTAAGAGATTTATCTCATGAAGAAATGTCATGGAGAAATAGCCGTGAAGGATTAAATGATTCAGAAAGTGGGAATAAAATCATATCAAAAGATGATATTCGGAAAGATTCTGAGAAAGTACGTGTCTATGACTCACTGTATGATATGTATTTAGATGAGTTTGAAGAATTTGAAGAAGGAGAAGTAGTTTTACGAGTAATATAGTCTTTTAGATTATAAACTTGTAAGTAATTGCGAAATACTAGATGTTTGTTTAATTCAATTGAATTCTTTGTGCAGACATAAAGGTGATGTTTATATAGATGCTCTTTATTTTGATAACTAAAACTCCAAGCAGGCTTCGCCTGCTAACTCATGACGGAAAATTAGTTCAGGTATATAATAAAGATGAGCGATACAAATCCGTAAGTTTATTAGGGCTTTGCCGAGCCTGTAACTAAAACTGGATGAATAAGAGTCATGAGATAACTCGAATACGCCTTGAGCGTGAAAATAAAATTACAAAACAGCCTCTTATTCGA
>NZ_JADXDQ010000073.1:0-7893 GCF_015831295.1 Streptococcus sp. NLN64 | reverse complement strand
CCAGTTTTAGTTACAGGCTCGGCAAAGCCCTAATAAACTTACGGATTTGTATTGCTCATCTTTATTATATACCTAAACTAATTTTCCGTCATGAGTTAGCAGGCGAAGCCTGCTTGGAGTTTTAGTTAGTAAAATCACTAGGACGCAGTGGTTGATTGGTCAAACAGCTAAAAGGCTGTTTGAGGTAGCAGATAGGATTTGCGAAGCAAATTACAATTGTTCGCTTTTATTGAGAGAACATTTCATGTTCTCTTATCCAGATACTCAAAGAGTCAATTCCTGACTCTTTGACCTCCGAAAGTAACCTAATCAACTGTGCGGAGGTGGAACTACGAACTAAATGTTAATACAATTTCAAATCACGGGAATCCACTGGGAAACTTGGGTTGTATGGATTGTGGCGAAGTTTTGTGTTTTTCACATCTTCAATAGTTTGAGCACCTGCTAACTGCATAACTGTTTTTAATTCGTTATTGATATGCTCAAAGACTTGACGAACCCCAACGCTTCCTCCTAGACTAAGTCCATAGATAACTGGACGACCAATTGCTACTAGATCAGCACCTGAAGCTAAAGCTTTAAACACGTGTTGACCACGACGCACACCAGAGTCGAAGACAATTGGCACACGTTTATCAACTGCTTCTGCCACTTCTTGTAGAGAATCAAAGGAAGCTGGACCACCGTCAATTTGTCGACCACCGTGGTTGGTTACCCAAATACCAGATGCACCTGCACCTAGAGAACGTTCTACATCCTCTTTACATTGTGGGCCTTTTACATAAACAGGTAGGCCTGAATATTCCGCAATAAACTCTACATCTCTTGGAGATAGTTTTTGTTTAGCAGACTCATAAACAAAATCCATTGTTTTACCAGCTCCATCTGGTAAATACTCCTCAACGATTGGCATGCCCACTGGGAAAACAAAACCATTTCGCTTGTCTACTTCACGGTTTCCACCAACAGTCGCATCGGCCGTCAAGACAATGGCTTTATACCCTTCGGCTTTCACTCGATCCATGATGTGACGGTTAATGCCATCATCTTTGCTAAAGTAGAATTGGAACCAGTGAGGACTACCATTCAAGGCTTGTGTAATTTCTGGCAAGTCTGTTGTTGAGTAAGAACTGGTTGTAAAGAGAGAACCAAATTCATGCACACCTTTAGCGGTTGCAACTTCACCTTGCTCGTTAGCCAATTTATGAGCTGCAACAGGCGCCATGATAATTGGAGAAGTCAGCTTATCTCCATAGATTTCCACTTCAGTTGAAGGATTCTCAACGTTCATCAAAGTTTGTGGAACAATTAGTTTATGGTTGAATGCACGGATGTTTTCCCTTAAAGTAAAGGTATCCTCAGCACCACTGGCAATATAGCCAAAAGCTGCTTTCGGAATAACCTTTTGAGCCATTGGCTCTAAGTCATAGGTATTAATAAAATCAACAGGTCCTTCTGCATTACTAGTTTTGAAAACCATAGCAAATCCTCCTTGGTTTGAATGAGTATTTATCCTGTTAACCATTCCAACTTGGCTAACCAATAGTATTATACCACCAACTGAATCCGCTTCCAATTTATATGCTCAAATTTCACAAAAAATTATAGTCTAAAGCGTTTACATTTTGTCACCCTATCGACAAAAAGCATTTTAGGTGGTAGAATGAACATTGTGAGAGAGGCAACTCTCTTTAAAAAGAAAAGGAGATGTTTAGATCATGACTGCTACTAAACAACACAAAAAGGTTATCCTTGTTGGTGACGGAGCCGTAGGTTCTTCATACGCATTCGCACTTGTAACACAAGGAATTGCACAAGAATTGGGTATTGTAGATATCTTTAAAGAAAAAACTCAAGGGGATGCAGAAGACTTGAGCCACGCTTTGGCCTTCACTTCACCTAAAAAAATCTACGCCGCTGATTATGCAGATGCACACGATGCTGACCTTGTTGTTTTGACTGCTGGTGCTCCACAAAAACCAGGTGAAACTCGTTTGGACTTGGTTGAGAAAAACTTGCGTATCAACAAAGAAGTTGTTACTCAAATCGTTGACTCAGGATTTAACGGTATTTTCTTGGTTGCTGCTAACCCAGTAGATATCCTTACTTATTCAACTTGGAAATTCTCAGGTTTCCCTAAAGAGCGCGTAATCGGTTCAGGTACTTCTTTGGACTCTGCTCGTTTCCGTCAAGCACTAGCTGAAAAAATCGGTATCGATGCTCGTTCTGTCCATGCCTACATCATGGGTGAGCACGGAGATTCTGAGTTTGCTGTTTGGTCACACGCTAACGTTGCCGGTGTGAAATTGGAACAATGGTTGCAAGATAACCGTGACATCGATGAGCAAGGTCTTGTTGATCTCTTTGTATCTGTTCGTGATGCAGCTTACTCTATCATCGAGAAAAAAGGTGCTACCTTCTACGGTATCGCGGTTGCCCTAGCTCGTATTACTAAGGCTATCTTGGATGATGAAAATGCAGTACTTCCACTTTCAACTTACCAAGATGGTCAATATGGAATTGATGACGTCTTCATCGGTCAACCTGCTATCGTTGGTGCACATGGTATTGTTCGTCCAGTCAACATCCCATTGAACGACCGTGAATTGCAACAAATGCAAGCATCTGCTAAACAATTGAAAGCTATCATTGATGAAGCATTTGCTAAAGAAGAATTTGCGTCAGAAGTTCGTAATTAATCATCAGAACGATCATACCTAGTATGGTCGTTTTTTGACATCTCTTACCTTTCTATTCGAAAGCGCCTCAAGAACACAATCCGTCTTCTTGAGGCGTTTCAGCTTGTCTATTAAAAATCCAGTCAAGACTCCCTAACATGATGAGAGTTTCAAAACTTATTTTGGATACATTTTAAATTGTAGAAAGAGATCATTGTAGATTCCCAACCATTTAGGTCCTAGGTTTTGATAGACCTCAAGATTTTGTTTGGCTTCTTCAGATGGATAAAAGGATTGATCTAATCGCAGTTCATCAGGTAACTCAGCCTGTGCCGTTAGGTTAGGGGTTGAATAGCCGATATATTCGGCATTTTGAAGGGCTACATCTGGCCGTAGCATAAAGTTGATAAATGCGTAAGCAGCCTCACGGTTCTTGACAGTATGCGGAATGACGATATTATCAAACCAGAGATTCGATCCCTCAGGTGGGACAACGTAATGGAGATGCTCGTTTGCATCTAACATTTGACGAGCCTCCCCAGAAAAAGTTACTCCTAGGCCCGCATTGTTCTGAATCATATACGTTTTCATCTCATCTGCCACAATAGCCTTAATATTTGGTGTTAAGCGATAGAGATGTTCTGTCGCCTGCTCCAACTCAGACATTTTTTGACTATTAATCGAAAATCCAAGAGAATTGAGACTTAAGCCCATAACCTCACGCGCACCATCAATTAACATAATTTGATTCCTGTACTCATGTTTCCATAAATCAGTCCAATGCTGAGGCGCATCCTTAATCAGTTGATCATTGTAAACAATACCAAGAGTTCCCCAAAAATATGGAATAGAATAAGTATTTTGAGGGTCAAAGCTCTGATCCAGGAAAGATGGGTCAATGTGTTCAAGTCCCTTAATCTTACTGTGATCTAATTTCTCCAGTAATCCTTCCTGAGTCATTTTCTGAATCATGTACTCACTTGGAATGGCGATATCATAGGTTGTTCCTCCTTGTTTGACCTTGGTATACATAGCTTCGTTGGAATCAAAGGTCTCATACTGAACACGGATTCCCGTTTCTGCTGTGAATTGCTCAATGAGCTCTGGGTCAATGTAATCGCCCCAATTGTAAATCACCAAAGGCCGTTTTTGATCTTGGCTATCTTTGGGTTGAAGTTGCAGAATCATCATTCCTAGGGTTAGAAGAATTAAGCCGATTCCTGCTAAAAAGCTGATTAGCTGCTTCATTGCCCCTCCTCCTTTTGCCTAGAAATAAAATAAAAACCAATGACCAGTAAGATACTGAAAAGAAAGACCAAAGTGGATAGAGCGTTAATCTCTAGGGAAACACCTCGTCTAGCTCGAGAATAGATTTCAACAGCCAATGTCGTAAAGCCATTTCCTGTGACAAAAAAGGTGACCGCAAAGTCATCTAAAGAATAAGTGAAGGCCATGAAATAAGCTGCAATAATAGCTGGAGTTAGATAGGGAAAAAGAATTTCCCGTAATACTTGTCCTTCCGATGCCCCCAAATCATAAGCAGCGTTAATCATATCATCATTCATTTCTTGCAAGCGTGGCAAAACCATCAAAACAACAATGGGAATGGAAAAGGCTATGTGACTAAGGAGAACAGAGATAAACCCCAGTTGAAATCCAATCAACGTAAACAAAATCAAGAAACTAGCACCTGTCATTACATCCGGAGCCACCATTAAGATATTGTTAAATCCAAGGAGGCTACCTTGTAATGGCTTTTTCATTCGATGCAGAAGGATCGCCCCAAAAGTACCGATTGTCGTCGCAATACTAGATGACAAAAAGGCTAAGAAAAAGGTCTGAGCTAAAATGAGGATCAAGCGTTGATCAGAGAACAAAGTTCGAAAATGCTCCCAAGTGAACCCAGTAAAGGCATTCATATCTCCACCCTTATTGAAAGCATATAGAATGAGATAGAAAATAGGAAGATAGAGGAGGGCAAATACAAGAAATAGATAGAGATTTGCTAATTTTTTCATGCGTCTGTCCTCTCTCTCGTCAACCACATCGTCAGTAACATAGCCAAAATCAGAACAACTCCGATGGTCGATCCCATCCCCCAGTTTTCAGTGATGAGGAAATGTTGCTCAATGGCAGTCCCTAGGGTAATAACACGGTTTCCTCCAATCAAACGAGTCAGCATAAAGAGGCTAAGGCTAGGAATAAAGACCGCTTGAACGCCCGAACGAACGCCCTTCATAGACATGGGGAAAATCACCCACCAAAAGGTTTGCCAGCGACTGCCACCAAGGTCATAGGAGGCATTGATAACAGCCTTATCCAATTCATCCAAAGCATGAAAAATCGGTAAAATCATAAAAGGCAATTCGATGTAGGAACTGACCATCAAAAAAGAAAAATCCGTAAAGAGCAACTGCTGCGGACCAATCCCTACAAAGGTTAAAAATTGATTAACCGCACCATCTTGGCTAAAAATCCCTAGAAAAGCATAGGCTTTTAAGAGAAGATTGATCCAAGTTGGAAGAATAATCAGTAATAACCAAAGCTCCTTGTGCTTAAGCTGGGTTAAAAAATAAGCCATGGGATAGCTGATGGCTAGCGTTAATAAGGTAATCAAACTCGCATACAAAATGGAGTTAAAACCCATCCTCAGATAGGTAGCATTATCAGCTTGAAAAAACGTTCTGAAATTATCCAGTGAAAAGGAACCATCTATTGTAAAGAAAGATTGAAAGACAATCAAGGCTAAGGGAGCTAATACAAAGAGCAAAATCCACAGAATATAGGGGATGGAAAAGAGATTAGTGATTCTTGTCTTCATCTCGCTCCTCCTCAATCGCTTGGATTAGACCAGCCTCTTGTTCATCCATATCAACGTACTCTTCAATACGGGCATCAAACTCTTCCTCAGTTTCATTTAAACGCATGATATGAATATCTTCGGGTTCAAAATCCAATCCGATTACTTCCCCTACGATGGCTTTCCGAGTTGAATGAATCATCCACTCATTCCCAAGCTCATCATAGGCAATAATTTCATAATGAACTCCCCGGAACAATTGAGTATCTACTGTAACCTGTAATTTTCCTTCTTCTGGTAAGGTAATTCGCAAATCTTCAGGTCGGATAACAACTTCAACGGATTCACGAGGACGCATTCCTCCATCAACCGCTTCAAATCGTTGTCCATTAAACTCAACCAGGTAATCTTCAATCATCGTACCTGGAAGAATATTGGATTCGCCAATAAAACTAGCAACAAAATGGTTGATAGGCTCATCATAGATATCTACGGGTGTCCCAGACTGAACAATCTCACCTTCATTCATCACAAAAATCCAGTCACTCATGGCCAAAGCCTCTTCCTGATCATGGGTTACAAACACAAAGGTAATCCCCAAACGCTGTTGCAATTCACGCAGCTCGTACTGCATGTCAGTTCTCAGTTTTAAATCAAGGGCCGATAGAGGTTCGTCCAACAAAACAACTCGAGGTTGATTGATAATGGCGCGTGCAATAGCTACCCGCTGTCGCTGTCCACCGGACAATTTTCGAATTGACCGTTTTTCATAGCCAGACAACTGCACCATTTTTAAAACCTGGCTAACACGTGTAGCGATTTCTTCCTTACCCACCTTGCGAACTTTAAGAGGAAAAGCCACATTGTCAAACACATTCATATGTGGGAATAAGGCGTAAGACTGAAATACCGTATGAACGTCCCGCTGGTTAATGGGAACATCATTCAAACGATGGCCATCCAAAAAAATGTCTCCTGATGAGGGATCTAAGAGTCCGGCAATCATATTCAAAATCGTTGATTTTCCAGAACCAGATGCTCCAAGAAGAGTGTAAAATTTCCCCTCTTCCAGTTCAAAATTAATGTCTTTTAAGACCTGGGTTCCAGTATCCTCATAGACTTTGGATACATGCCGAAATTCAATAATTGGTTGTTTCACTCGTAGTCTCCAATAATTCTAACTTCAGGCTCTAAACGTACACCTGCATGCTTTTCTACCCGTTCAATAACATCCTGGATCAGTTGCTCATAATCCGCAGCCGTTCCATCATACCGATTCACCATAAAGCCAGCATGCTTGGTCGATACTTCCACACCACCGATTCGATGTCCCTTCAAATTAGCCTCTGAGATTAATTGACCAGCAAAATATCCAGGAGGGCGTTTAAAAACAGAACCACAACTTGGGTATTCCAAGGGTTGTTTCAATTCCCTTAAATGTGTCAACCGCTTCATTTCCTGTTCAATCAACTGATGGTCCCCAGGCTTCAGAGAAAACTTAGCTGATATCACAATATCTCCAGTCCCTTGAATTGCTGAATGGCGGTACCCAAAGCGCATATCCCGATTTTCTAATGTTTTTAGCTCTCCTTCTTTGGTCAAAATCGTACAAGACTCTAAAACATGACCAATTTCACCGCCATAGGCTCCCGCATTCATGAAAACCGCTCCACCAACGCTTCCTGGAATCCCACAAGCAAATTCAAAACCTGACAGGCTATGGTGCAGGGCAACATGCGTTGTCTGTATCAGATTGGCTCCAGCCTCCGCTTCAATCATGTATCCATCCACTGTAATATGATTCAGATGGTTAAACATAATCACAAAACCACGAACTCCACCATCGCGAATAATGATGTTACTAGAGTTCCCTAACACCATCCAAGGTATCTCTTCTCGATTAGCTAATTTCACAATCCGCAACAATTCATACTTATTACGCGGAAACACCAGATAATCGACAGGTCCACCTACTTTTGTATAGGTAAATTCCTTTAAGGGATAATCAAAGCGAATATCGACTCCCTCAAGTTCTCGTTGAATCATCTCTCTACTTATCATCTTCTCATCCTTTGTTTTAGTCACCTTTCATTATACCATCTTTTCGTCTAAAAATTGACCCCATTGACAAATAGACCAGTAATTTCAAGACATCTAATACTCAATGAAAATAAAAAATTAATCTAGGAAGTGAGCCGCAGACAGCTCGAATTCTCTGGGGGAGGTTTTGAGCTTAAAGATATACTCTTTTAGTTTATCTTTTATTACTGTGTTAGCTCGCCTTGCCATACTTCAGTACTGTCTACGACTCGCTGCCTTGTACTAAAAGTAAACTAAAACTCCAAGCAGGCTTCGCCTGCTAACTCATGACGGAAAATTAGTTTAGGTATATAATAAAGATGAGCAATACAAATC
>NZ_JADXDQ010000072.1:990-8081 GCF_015831295.1 Streptococcus sp. NLN64 | reverse complement strand
CCAAGACGAATGTCACACTTACAAATCTGATGTATAATATTTGTCGTTTTGAACAGATCAAACGACTGAATTTGAATACATGGGCTTAGTGCGCCCAAAAATCAGAATTATCCCGATATTAGGGATGAAAAAATAGAAAATAAAGGGACGTTTGTTGGAGATTGGAGAGCAAGCGTCCCTTTTTTAAAAGTTAACGGAATACATCGACTTTTTCGAGGTGCCCTTAAAAGGGGAAACAGAAATCGAATAAATAAGTGATAGAAGTTTTGGACCCTGCTACTATCAAAAATCTATTCGGAGGTAGAAAAGATGAAACAAACTCAAGCAATTTCAAAAGAGACATTATCCACGATTTACGGTGGCGATAAACACAGTCAGTGTCAAATGGTTAAAATAGCAGCAACTGCCGTCTCATTTCATTTCGCTCAAGTGGCATATTCTAAATGTATGTTTGGATAACTAAATTCTAACGCTCAATCTCCCCTAAACAAGTTCAGTTTCTAAACTCATGCAAAAGAGCCGCCTCTGATATCAGATGCGGTTCTTGCTTTTATTTTTAAGGAACAGAACTACAAACTTCTTTTGTTCATTTAATGGCCATGTTCTTCAATTTCTATTAAATCGATTTTTCAACATCATCTATTCTTTCCTTGGACAGACGTTCTGCATTTTAATATCTATCGAAAATCTCACTCATAATCTATTATTTCCATTAAGGACATCTCCAGTTCTTCTGTCTAAAAATTAGCTATTAAACTGTCCTAAATCTCCCCAATTTTTCCGTTCAGGACGTTTTGAAGACATTTCAGAACATTTGGGTTAAATCCCGCGACTTTAGAATTAAGATAGAAGAGAAATTATAATTCATACAAGGAGGTTTCAATGAACATTCGTTTTTACATCACCGTAATCGTTAATTCCCTATTACAAATCGTATTACGCTTATTTTTCGGCTATCTAAATGGAAACACATGGATTCCCATCACCTTCACTACTCTAATTCTTTCAGCTGTTTTTCTTATTGCAAACAAAGGTTTGCAGCAAAAAACGAGTCATGATCTGATTGTTTGGCGATTCACCCAACTGTTGAACAATACAAAATTTCTCTGCGTACTACTTATTCCATTCAATTTTATCATCAATTCCCAAAGTGATTTCCTTGGCAACCTCTATGACAGTCTGGGACTACTAGTACTTGCAGTCGCAATTCTCTATCTCTATGCTGTTAGTGATGCTCCCATTAAAATGTAAAAAACATTTCCTTTTTCGAATAGATAAGTGACAGGGACAGATATTCCTAGTCTAACTTATACGAGGAGGTCTTGTATGTCTGAAACAGGAAACCAAATTCTTTCCACGACAGCACTTGCCAACTTATATGGAGGCAGTCGCCCATCTGGTTTGGAAGCCAGTCGTGCAATTGCTATTTGTGCAGGAACCAGTGCTATGGCCGGTAGCTTCATTCCCGGTGTCGGAACTCTGATCGGAGGCATTATTGGTACCCATCTCTGCATGACCGGCTGGGGTTTTGCACGTGCTATTTAGTAAGAAGGAGGAAATACTATGAACCAACTCACTACAACTGAGCTTATTTCCATTCAAGGAAGCGGGGAAACGGAAGCTAACTTGTTCCTTAGCGGATTTTACGGAGCTTTCAAAGGCATCGCCTTCTGCTCCCAAGCCATCCCACTCATGACACCACAACTCTACGCAGCCTGTGCAGTTACCGGTGCAGCAGGCGCTGTCTTATTCCCCCATTAACCTCAAAACCCTGAGCTGGCTGAAAAAGCCGCTCAGGGTTTTACACTATTCAATTGAAAAATCCAGAGTCAAATCGGTTAACGGAGACTTGGCGAGGCCAACTAGATCTGCCTCACTTTCCTATTTCCAAGCTCGGGGTAGTCAAGGAATCAGGAATTGGCTCTTGGAGTTTTTTATGAAAGAACGTGAAACGTTCTTCATTACTCCATTGGACTTGCCTCGCTTTTCTATTTCCAAGCTCGGGGTAAAACTCTCCACTGGATATGCCTCGCTCTCCTGTTGCTAGGCTCGGAGTAAAACTCTCCACCGGAGAGTTTTACTTATCTCCTTTGTTTCGGATTACGAAGCCGGTTTTCTTTTCGCTGGAGGTGTTTTTTGGTTTTTGGTTGTTGTTTTTGCGGTAACGGCTTTCTTTTTCGAAGCGGTCGTTCCGGCGGTTGCCTCTGTAGTTGTCACGACGGTTGCGATCTCTGCGGTCACGGTCACGATTTCCTGAACGGTAACCACCGTCGCGGCGTCCGCCGCGGCCACGTCCACCTTGGCCATTTCCAGATGGTTTAAATGGTAGTGGTTTTTCCCTTGCAATTTCTACTTCTGGTAGGCTATCTGGATCTTGTACAACCAAGGTCAAGATATAAGCTGCCAATTCTTCTGGTGAAAATTCACTTGCCAGCTGGATTGCATCCTTGCTAACTTTAGCGGCTTTAGCTGCAAAATCTTCTTCAGCAAAGTCACGTTCAATTTTCTTAAGGGCAACACTTTTTTTGGCTTGGTAAGCTTCTTCCGCTGTTGGTGGTTTGAGACCCTTCATCCGTTTTTTGGTCAAGTTTTCAATAATTTGAAGGTAACCCATTTCATTTGGAGAAACAAAGGTTACAGATTGTCCTGACTTACCAGCACGACCTGTCCGTCCAATCCGGTGGACATAGCTTTCTGGATCTTGTGGAATATCGTAGTTGTATACGTGGGTTACTCCAGAGATGTCCAAACCACGAGCTGCAACATCTGTCGCTACTAAGACATCCAAGTTTCCATTCTTAAAGTCACGAAGAACTCGAAGACGTTTACCTTGATCCAAGTCACCATGGATTCCTTCTGCTCGGTAACCACGAATCTTCAAGCCACGTGTCAACTCATCAACACGACGTTTCGTCCGTCCGAACACGATTGCCAATTCAGGTTGTTCGACATCCATCAAACGAGTCATCGTGTCGAATTTCTCCTGCTCCTTGATACGAATATAGTATTGATCAACCAGCTCGGTTGTCAATTCCTTAGCCGCAATTTTGACGTGCTCAGGCTCTTTCATAAACTGCACACCAATTCGCTTGATAGCTTCTGGCATTGTAGCAGAGAAAAGAAGCGTTTGACGCTCAGCTGGCACACGCTCAATAATCGCTTCAATATCATCCAAGAAGCCCATATTCAGCATCTCATCCGCTTCATCCAAGATCAATGTCTCAATCTTATCCAGTTTCAAAGCCTTGCGCTTAATCAAGTCCAACAGACGACCTGGTGTTCCTACGACAATATGCGCTCCCGCCTTCAAAGCCTTGATTTGCTTCTCAATGCTGGATCCTCCATATACAGAACGCACGCGCACCCCTTTCGAACGACCAAAGCGGAACAACTCTTCCTGACTCTGAACCGCCAATTCACGCGTAGGCGCAATCACCAATGCCTGAACGGTCGCCTCTTGCGGTCTAATTTTTTCCAAGGTTGGCAAACCAAAAGCAGCCGTTTTCCCTGTACCAGTCTGTGCCTGACCGATAACGTCTTTGCCAGTCAAGGCCAAGGGAATCGTCTGCTCCTGAATGGGACTGGCTTCTTCAAAACCAGCTTTTTCAATTTCTGTCAATAATTCTTCTGATAAACCTAATTCTATAAATTTCAATGGTATCTTCTTTCTATAAATCGATTGGGATGGATACTCTTACAATAACGGCCCCTGTCCCCAGGAACAGGCGATGAGATGCCATCCTTTTGAGCACACGCTCCCATCCCACCAACTTCATTGCAACTTACCTAGTATACCACAATGCCAGAGGGAATAGGGGAAAAGTCCCTCATTTTCACAAAAAATGAAAATGAAATGGAAGGACCTTGGGGCGATTTTGGGGCGAGAAAATTAAAAAGCCTGTAACGACAGGCTTTTTAAACGTTATTTCATCCACCCTGAGAGAATCGAACTCCCATCTCAAGAACCGGAATCTTACGTGATATCCATTACACTAAGGGTGGCAACTCAATAAGTATACCAAAATCTGTTCAGGAAGGCAAGAGATATTTTTCGATTAAATGTCAAAAAAATAGGGCCCCGTCGCAACGTTGCCCCGTCAAAAACCTGTTCAGTTTTTATTTGTTAAACTTGTGCTTATTTCTGAATAGCAGGCAAAAGAATCTCTCGAATCGCTTGTCCAACACCGTTTTCAGTGTGAGATCCAGTTTGGAATTTGGCAACCTTTTTGACAGCTTCATTGGCATTTCCCATAGCCACGGACCAGCCTGCATAGGCCAACATTTCCAAATCATTATTAGCATCACCAATGGCCATGACCTGATCATTGCTAAAGCCTAAATTCTGAGCTAGGTATGAAAGACCCGTCGCTTTATTGATTCCTTTCGGTAGGCATTCATAGATATACTCTTGAGAACGAACGACTTCAAAGTGCTGTGCTAATTCCACACCGTACTTTTCTTCGAATCGATCCAAGGCGTCTTTCTCATCCAAATACATGGCTTGGAAAATCTTGTCTTGATTAACCAGCAATTGATCCAACTCTACCCGTTTGGGTTTAGAGAAGACCAAACCTGCATCCATCGTGACCAAATGACCAGCATCTTCACCGACCACCAAATAGTCTCGCTCATCAAAAACCGTCAGTTGTGCTGTTGATTCTTGTGAAATCTTATCTAGCAAGATTAGTTCCTCTTCGGATAAGCCAGACCAGGAATGAATCGATAGGTCTTTGGTACTGTGAATAGTTGCACCATTATTAATAATCATGTAGCCATCTTTACCTTCCCATCCAAGTTCCTTTAGATAAGGAAGAACACCGGATAAGGGACGTCCTGTACAAATAACTGGCAGAACTCCTGCTTCACGTGCCTTGTCTAAGTCTGCGATGGTCTCCGGACGCAATGTTTTGTCTTCATCTAATAGGGTTCCATCCATATCAATCGCTAATAATTTAATCATCCATCTCTCCTTTAAAAATCCGAACTGGGTAACCAAGTTCTCCAACTTTCATTTTCTTCATTATACCAAAAATAGTCCCAACCCCTGCAACCATTTTAAAAACCTTGGAATCAGCGAATTCCAAGGTTTTTAGAATTTTATAAACTCCAATCCAAGTTAGGTCCGACTGGAACAATACCTGTTGGGTTAATTGTTTTATGGCTGCCATAATAATGTTCTTTGATATGGTCAAAGTCAACAGTTTCTGAAATTCCCTGATGGTTAAAAAGCCGTTTGGTGTAATCCCAGAGATTTGGGTAATCCACTAAGGCTTTGATATTGCATTTAAAATGGCCAAAGTAAACAGGATCAAAACGCACTAAGGTTGTAAACAATCGAATATCTGCTTCTGTTAGACGATTGCCAACCAGATAATCCTGAGTGTCCAAGTGAGTTTCTAGTTTATCCAAGGCTGCAAAAACATTGGCTACTTCTTCCTCGTAAACCTTTTGACTGGTTGAGAACCCGGCTTTATAAACTCCGTTATTAATGTTTGGATAAACAAAGTCATTCATTTCATCAATGGCTTCCTGTAATTCTTGCGGGTAATAATCCTCCTGATTTCCAGTCAAATCATTAAAGGCCGAATTAAACATCCGCATAATCTCAGCTGATTCATTGCTGACGATGGTGTTGGTTTTCTTATCCCACAAAACTGGAACGGTAACACGACCGGTGTACTGAGGATCAGCTTTTAGGTAAACTTGGTAAAGATAATCGCTGTTAAAGATACTATCCGCAATCACACCTGGACCTTCCGCAAAAGTCCAGCCATTTTCTAACATATACGGATTCACAATAGACAGCGAGATGTGCTCTTCCAAGCCTTTCAGCTTTCGCATAATCAAAGTTCGACTTGCCCAAGGACAGGCTAGAGATATATAAAGATGATAGCGCCCTGACTCTGCCTTAAAGCCCCCTTCACCAGTCGGCCCGGGTTCACCGTCAGGTGTGATCCAGTTCCGAAACTGAGTCACGGTGCGCACAAATTTCCCACCTGTGGATTTGGTATCATACCATTGGTCCACCCATTTTCCATCTACTAAAAGACCCATCGTCTCTTCTCCTTTTTTATCAATAATTAGTAATAGTATACCAAAGATAAAAAAATCTTCAAGTTAGCCGTATTTTCCTTTACTTTTTTTAAAAAAACTGATAAGATATCCCTGTGTGTGATGGACACGCAAAAATAAACGGCTAATCCGCTGCACCTTGGCGTACATGATTAGCAAGATAGGAGAAAAAATGAATCCATTAATTCAAAGCTTGACTGAAGGTCAACTACGTACTGATATCCCTGAGTTCCGCCCTGGTGACACTGTCCGCGTTCACGCGAAAGTTGTCGAAGGAAACCGCGAACGTGTTCAGCTCTTCGAAGGAGTTGTTATCGCTCGTAAAGGTCAAGGAATCTCTGAAAACTACACTGTTCGTAAAATCTCTAACGGTGTTGGTGTTGAGCGTATCTTCCCACTTCACACTCCACGTGTTGAAAAAATCGAAGTTGTACGCTACGGTAAAGTACGTCGTGCGAAATTGTACTACCTACGTGCCCTACAAGGAAAAGCTGCACGTATCAAAGAAATCCGTCGTTAAGAGGATTGAAAAAGGAGCCTCGGCTCCTTTTATGTTGTTCCCTTAGTTAAATGGATATAACAACTCCCTCCTAAGGAGTCATTACAGGTTCGATTCCTGTAGGGGACATTATTTGGAAAATTCTAAAACATTTTAAGAATAAAAACGTTATGAATACTGGATTTTCTCCAGTATTTATTTTTATACTTTCTGATTCTTTTCTAAACTTTTGGGGCGAAAAAACCACCCCTGCATCGGAGTGACCGGCGTTAAAAAATCAGCTGAGGTAATCGGATTCAGTAATCTTCTTTAATCTCTCTGTGTAATTTACAACCCAATTTATCATAACAAAATCGATTCTTCTTAGACAAGAAAAACAAAAAGTAGTATACTGAGAAAGTAGAAAGTTACAAAGCGGGACGGAAATCTGATTTTGGAGTAATGCCTATGCACAACCACCTAGAAAGGACCACCGTCATGGCAGTGGAAGCAACTTTAGAGCTTATGCTTCTTTTCGGGA
>NZ_JADXDQ010000072.1:0-980 GCF_015831295.1 Streptococcus sp. NLN64 | reverse complement strand
GTTTATCTTTTATTACTGTGTTAGCTCGTCTTGCCGTACTTTAGTACTGCCTGCGACTCGCTGCCTTGTACTAAAAGCAAACTAAAAGACTATAATTCTCGAACTCTTGTCAATTATTTTGATGTTCATTAACGACAAAAATAAAAAATGACAGCCAACCGCTAGAAACTTGACCGAGTGATTAGCGGCTAACTGTCGACATTCATTCGTCCCAATCGTAGTCACAAGATGAAACGATCTTTTTTATCTTGTGACAAGTGCATAGCTTAGTCAAATTCCAAATAGAATTTGACGTTTGTTGATGAGTTGGTTCACCAACCATCAACAATAGCTAGGCGTAAAACGGTCTACTTGAGGTTGAGTTCCAGCTCAACCTCTTTCATAACAAGTATAGCAGATAGTCTTGTGAAAAGCAAAAATTTGTCGATACTATGAATTTACTTCAACTTTCAAATTTTGGCAACAGATATCTAGAGCGGTTTCGTTAAGAGACTGCTTTTTCTTTTATACTAAACTGTATGTGATATACTATTTTTATGGCATACGGAATTGATTTTAGAAAACGTGTCCTTGAATATGTTAAAGAGGGACATACACGTAAAGAAACAGCAGCTTTATTTAACCCGAATTATTCATACCCTGAATATCTTTGCGTAACTATCAAAAAAATCATCAGAAACAAGCAATAAGCAATTGCAATTCTGATGATTTTTATGAACGATCAAGCTTTACTATAAATAAAGATGGGTCTGCTACCTTAGCACCCTAAAAAAGGGTAGACTCCACCCTTGGTGCGACTCTCGATTTTTAAAAATGTATTCTATTTGATTCGGTATCCTAATTTCCTAACAAAGGAGGACTGGTATCCCTTACTGCATAGGGAATGGGGAGTGAGAAATCTAGTCTGGAAATTCGCTCAAAGAGAGCCTGAAACTCATCCTTCAGAGAATAGAGATTAGACAGTTTTAGAATTTGTTTTC
>NZ_JADXDQ010000071.1:0-8342 GCF_015831295.1 Streptococcus sp. NLN64 | reverse complement strand
GAGTTAGCAGGCGAAGCCTGCTTGGAGTTTTAGTTTGCTTTTAGTACAAGGCAGCGAGTCGCAGACAGTACTGAAGTACGGCAAGACGAGCTAACACAGTAATAAAAGATAAACTAAAAGAGTATAATCATTACAGAGAGGTCTTCCCTGTTCTATCATAGGAAATCCAGCTTCTGCAAGGATTTAAGGATATAGTCTTATATACAATATGGAAACAAAGGAAATGACCGTCTTTCTCATTCCTTCCGCATATATCTACATGTCTATATCTGATAAATTTGGAAGGGGTAATCATGTGACTCCAAGAAAAAGCAAGGCTCGATTTTTTGATATAATAGGGCTATGACTAGATTAGTAGATATGGAACAAATGGGAGAGGATAGTCTGATTGAAGGCAGTCTTCGTCCGCAAAATTTTCAAGAGTATGTTGGCCAGGGAAAGGTCAAGGAACAGTTAAAGATTTTTATTGAGGCGGCAAAATTACGGGATGAGTCCTTGGACCATACCCTGCTTTTTGGTCCTCCCGGTTTGGGGAAGACGACCATGGCTTTTGTCATTGCCAATGAATTAGGGGTGAATTTGAAACAGACTTCAGGGCCTGTGATTGAGAAGGCAGGGGATTTGGTGGCTCTCCTGAATGACCTCGAGCCAGGGGATGTCCTTTTTATCGATGAGATTCACCGCATGCCCATGGCGGTTGAGGAAATTCTCTATAGTGCCATGGAGGATTTTTATGTGGACATTATGATTGGGAGCGGGGAGACCAGCCGCTCGGTTCACTTGGAGTTACCTCCTTTTACCCTCATTGGGGCAACAACACGGGCAGGCATGCTATCCAATCCCTTGCGGGCTCGCTTTGGAATCAATGCCCACATGGAGTATTATGACCTTCCTGATTTGACAGAGATTGTTGAACGGACGGCTGCTATTTTTGATACTGAAATTTTACCAGAAGCAGCCATTGAGCTGGCCCGTCGCAGCCGGGGAACTCCCCGAATTGCCAATCGCTTACTCAAGCGTGTTCGGGACTTTGCCCAAATTAAAGGGGAAGGGATTATTGATTGGGATATGACTGACCAAGCCTTGACCATGTTAGACGTGGATCAAGAAGGCTTGGATTATGTGGATCAGAAAATTCTCCGTACCATGATTGAACATTACAACGGAGGTCCCGTCGGCCTGTCCACCATCGCTGTCAATATTGCAGAAGAACGGGAAACCGTTGAAGATATGTACGAACCTTACCTGATTCAACAAGGCTTTATCATCCGCACCCGCAGCGGCCGACAGGCCACGGCTAAAGCTTATGAGCATTTGGGTTATCCCTTACCGGAGACGAAGTAGAGCTCTTTTCCTTCATATAAAAGCAATAGAACATCAACAAAGGCAGGTCCACAAGGGATTTGCCTTTGTTGATTGGAGTGGAGTTATACTCATTACATTTCAAAATCTGAATGTGTTAATCCTCTTCGCCGAACCCCTTGATTACGTGCCTTGCACGCTTTAGCGATAATATTCAACAGGTCTCCCAGACCTGTTGAACTATCTTCATCGGATTGATTACAAGCGATGCTTGCTTCATGACCTATAAATTTTAATACAATTCCTGGATTAAAATTCATTTCAGATTTCGAACTGTTTCGAGTATTAGTTTTCTTTTTTTAATTGAAAGCCCAAATAGGCAATGCCAAGAAATAAGGCCATGCTGGCCATTAGGCTGCCCTCGGTTCCAAATGCTCCACCTGAAATCCAATCGGCTGCTTCCGGTTTTATTGCAAAGGAAAAGAGAGAAGAACCAGTACTGGTACCGCTGACAGCTACGCCGAAAATATTTCCTTGGGTGAAATTCCAGGCACCGTGCAGACCTGCAACACCCCAGATATTGTCTGTCTTCAGCATATAGAGGGCCATGAATACCCCAGATAAGACGATACTCAAAATCGACAAGACAGTCACATGGTTATTGGCTAAGTGCATGACTCCAAAAAGACCACTTGAAATCCCAATGGCGATAGCGAGATTGGACCGTTTGTTGATAATGGGCAAAAGCCAAGCCCGGGTAAGGAGTTCCTCTGTACCGCCTTGGATAAACCAAAATGGGATGGTAGATAGGACAAAAAGGAGATTCCCACCTGAAAAATCGACTCGATTGAAATCAAGACCTCCAAAAAGATAGCTTAATCCAAAGGCAAAACTGAAGACCAGCATGCCTACTCCCCAACCTTTCAGAATCTCCAGAAGAACATTGGTCTTGAAAAATCCCAGACTAGAGATTGGACGTTTCTCGTACCACTTGACCCAAGCAAAAAGTGTCAGAGCGGAGAAGGCAAAGAGACCCAGTTGGACATACAAATGAGTAAATACTTGCAATACTGCATCCAGATTGTTTAGATTGGCAATCACGAAGGGCATTGAAAGGATGGCAAGGAGGAATACCCCAATCATCGAACCTCCGAAAAAGAAAACCTCCACCATTAAACAGGCAAGAATGATCATTAGCCATGCAGGCAGTTTCTCATACCGTGTGGTTGTATTTGCCAATATTCTTTTTTCCATCATTTACTTCCTCCATTATTTTTGATACAACAGCTATCGTCCTACTGGAACAATGGTTTGACTAACTTTCCTATATTCATTTTAACAAAAATATACAAAAATTGATATGTAATATTTAAATCCTGTTTGCTGAATAGCTGTTGCGGACTTCAGAGGGCTTCAGAAATTCTTTTATTTCCCCTTTCCTTATATGTTATAATGGAGGGGAGGTATACGATATGAAAGTGATTATGGTTTGCTTAGGAAATATTTGTCGCAGTCCCATGGCAGAGTTTGTGATGAAACAAGAAATGCCGGTTTGGGATGTGGAAAGTCGTGCTACCTCGACTTGGGAGCATGGCAATCCGATTCACCGCGGAACACAAGCAATTCTTCAGAAATATGAGATTCCTTACGATGTCTCCAAACAATCCCAGCAGATTTCACCAGCAGATTTCCGGGAAGCGGATTTAATCCTAGCCATGGATCAATCGAACCTGGAAGATTTGCGGGCCATGGCTCCGCAAGAAGCCTTGGATAAGATTCATCCCTTGATTGATGGGGAAGTCCCAGATCCCTGGTACACGGGAGATTTCGAGGAGACCTATCGCTTGGTTCGCCAAGGCTGTCGAGAATGGATTGAAAAAGTAGGAGAGTAGCGATGGCAAAACAGGAAAAAGAAAAGAAACAAACTGAAAAAAAATCCCTTTCTAAAGGCATCCGTTGGAAACGGTCCACTTTTGAACTCATGGCTGGAGCAGTTATCCTCCTATGTGCGGTCTGGGTTTTTGTATCTGGAATCCCAATGAAGGGGAAAGTCAGCCTCAATGATGGCAAGATTATTTACGAAGGAACCCTGGTTCGGGGAAAAATGACTGGCCAAGGTAAGGCTACCTATGAAAATGGAGATGTCTATGAAGGTGAGTTTGAAAATGGAGCCTTTCAAGGTCAAGGGACCTTTACCTCAAAGGATGGTTGGCGCTATACAGGCCAATTTGCTAATGGAAAACCAGATGGAAAAGGGGAGCTGGTAACAGAGGATAAGGTCGCCTATACTGGAACATTTAAGCAAGGAATTTACCAAAATGAGAATTAAATGGTTCTCCCTGATTCGGATAACAGGACTCCTCTTTGTCCTGATTTATCATTTTTATAAGGACCAGTTACCAGGTGGTTTCATTGGGGTGGATATCTTCTTTGTCTTCTCCGGTTTTCTGATTACAGCCTTATTAATTGAGGAAGTTGGGAAAAGGAAAAAGATTGATTTGGTGTCTTATTTTAGACGCCGACTCTACCGGATTGTGCCACCACTGGTGCTGATGATTTTGGTAGTGGCGCCGCTAATGCTCTTTGTCAAGGCCGATTTTCGGGTGGATATTGGAACTCAGACAGCTGCGGCTCTGGGTTTTGTGACCAATTTCTATGAGATGCTGTTGGGAGCTAGCTATGAAAGTCAGTTCATTCCCCATCTCTTTTTGCATACCTGGAGTTTGGCCTTGGAAGCCCATTACTATATTGTTTGGGCCTTGGTCTTGGCCATAGTGGCGCGTGGGTCCAAGGATATTCGTCGCTTTAAGAGTCAGGTCTTTTTAGTTTCGACTGGTTTTCTCTTGGTTTCCTACATCAGCATGCTGATTGGAACCTTCACGACGGACAATGTTTCCAACCTCTACTTTTCAACGCTATCGCACAGCTTTCCCTTCTTTGTGGGATCTAGCCTTGCAGCCTTGACAGGCTTGCAGCAACAAGGAATGTTGCTGCGGAGTTTGGTTCGGAAGTGGAGTCTGGGCAAGACCTTGCTTGTGTATTTAGGAGCCTTGACCCTTTCGCTTGTCCTGGCCCGCTTCCTGACCTTTGAGTCACTTTGGACTTATGCCATCGGTCTTTTTGCTGCCTCTCTTTTGGCTGGGCTGATGATTCTAGCGACCCGTATCCTGCATGAGAAGACGAGCATCAAGGAACCGCGACTGTTCGACTTCTTAGCTAGCACCTCTTACGGGGTCTACCTCTTTCATTGGCCCCTTTATCTGATTTTTTCCGAATGGATGGGGCATGGTTTAGCTGTTTCTCTAACCATTCTATTTTCCCTTATTTTGGCTTCTTTTTCTTTTTATTTATTGGAACCAATCCTTCAAGGGAAACGTCCGAAGGTTTTAGGTACGCCCGTAGTGCTTCCCAGCCTGGGATGGAAAGGGCTTATGCTTCCGCTCCTATTGGCAACAACTTGGGTTATCGGGGTGGTTACGAGCCCAAGTATTGGGAGCTTTGAGGCCAATCTAGTGGGAAATAGCCTGCAACAAGCCAGTCAGCAAATGCGTTCTACCCGTATTCGAACGGAGAATCCGGATGCTGTGGCTGATGGAGCAAGCCTGATCGGGGATTCTGTGGCCCTCCGGGCTAGTGACTGGCTGAACAAGGATATTCCGGGTTTGGACATGGATGCGGCAGTATCTCGGAACTTGATTGACGGGAATAAAATGCTGAAAAAGGCTGCTAAAAATGGCACCCTGGTCACAGATGTCATCATGGCACTCGGAGTTAATGAGGTCAACGATTACTTTGACCAGCTCGACCAGATGGTTGAAAACCTACCGACTGGCCATCGCTTGATCTTGGTAACCCCTTATGATGGACGTGTTTTGGATAATCCCAATGCCATCGCCAACCGGACTCGGGATTATATGATCAAACTGGCGGATCAATATGACTATGTGTTGGTTGCAGACTGGTACCAGACAGCCGTAGACAATCCGCAAATCTGGTATGGTACGGATGATGTCCACTTTGGATCGGAATCCGACAGCATTACCCAAGGTAGTGAACTCTATGCCAAGACTGTCCGGGATGCCTTGAAGAAGGCTCAGGATGCACCAACAAAACCGTAAGGCTGAAATGATAGAAAATCACTTGTAACTAAGGCATGGATTTTCATTTTTGAAGTCTAGTAAGAAGGCTGGGGTCCAAACCCCAGCCGCTTTTGTTATACTAGTGATATGAAGAAGGTGAATCGGCAAATTTTTGACTTGGCCTTGCCAGCTATGTTTGAGAATTTTTTACAGATGATCATGGGAGTTGTGGATGCCTATTTGGTGGCTAGTCTGGGCTTGATGGCTATTTCAGGTGTTTCCTTGGCTTCCAGTGTTTTGGCTATTTACCAGGCCTTGTTTTTGGCTCTGGTAGCGACTTTATCGAGTTTTGTAGCCAAGGCTCGGTCAGAACAGGAAGAGAAACAGGCTGAGGACTTGGCGCGCTCAGGCTTGGGCTTGACGGTCTGCTTGGCTTTGGTCTTGGGTTTGTTATCCATTTTCCTGGGACCAAGGATTCTTTCTTGGATGGGGACGGACTCGACAGTTGTGGAGGCTGGTGGTCTTTACCTTGCTTTGGTCGGAGGTACCATTGTTTTCCAAGGGTTAATGATGAGCCTTGGTGCAATTCTCCGAACCTGGGGACGGCCTCAGGAGCCGATGTGGGTTAGTTTGCTGGCCAATCTGTTGAATGTTCTGTTGTCTACGGCTTTTTTATATGGTCTGGGTTGGGGCTTGATGGGGGTCGCCTTGGGGACTGCTCTGTCACGCTTTCTGGGGGCTCTTTACCTTTGGTGGCGGGTGCCCTTCCCTCTCTTGGGACGGCGCTGGTCTTGGGATTGGAGCTTGGTGAGTTTTGCCCTCCCAGCGGCGGGGGAACGTCTGATGATGCGGCTCGGCGATTTTCTTCTCATGGTGTTAGTGGTTTCTTTTGGGACTGAAGTGGTTGCAGGGAATGCCATTGGGGAAACCTTGATTCCCTTTCCTGCGATGCCGGCTTTGGGTCTGGCGACTGCAGGAGTTATTTTGGTCGCTCAAGCTCGGGGGCAGGAGGACTGGGAGCAGGTTGATGCCTTAGTTTCGCGTTTGTATGGCTGGACGCTAGCCTTAATGCTTCCGATTGGCTTGGCTTTTTATCTTTTTGGTCAGCCTTTGACGCAACTGTATAATAGTGATGCTCAAGTGGTTGCGGCTAGTCAAACAGTCTTACTGTTTGCGTTCTTAGGAAGCCCGATGACTGCAGGAACTTTGATTTATACGAGCTTATGGCAGGGTTTGGGCAATGCCAAGTTGCCTTTTTACGCGACTAGCATCGGCATGTGGGTCTTGCGCATTGGATTTGGTGCCTTCCTCGGACATTTTCTGGGCTGGGGCTTAAGTGGAATTTGGATTGGCACCTTGGTTGACAACGGTTTTCGCTGGTGGTGGCTCAGACGTCACTACCGTGCTTATAGAAAGGAGCAGGCATGACAGCTTTTATTTGGGATTTGGACGGGACACTTTTGGATTCTTATGAAGCCATTCTGGCAGCTATTGGCCAGGCCTTGGCAGACACGGAATACCCTTTTGACAAGGAGGCGATTCGCCAGCAGATACTGGCTACCTCTGTTAAATATTTTTTTGAAAAAATTGAAAAAGCTGATGGGAAAAATTTGAAACCTCTCTACCAAAAGGCTTTACCGCAATTCAGTGGGGAAATTCGCCTCTTTCCAGGGGCTAGGGAAATCTTAGAGTGGGCGGACCAGCAAGGGATTGAGCAGTTTGTTTTTACCCACAAGGATGAGGAAGCCCACCCGCTCTTAGACAGACTGGATTTGGCTTCCTATTTTAGAGAAGTGGTGACGGCTAGCGATGGCTTCGCGCGTAAACCGGATCCGGAGGCCCTCTATTATTTGATGGACAAGTATAAATTGGACCCGCATCAGACTTACTATATTGGCGATCGTCTTCTGGATATTGAAGCTGCACTCGCCGCTGGCATTCATTCGATCAATTTTCTAGCTCATCCCGATAGTCAGGAAATTTCCAGCTTATCGGCGATTCAGGATTTAGGAATTTTGTAAGGTTGAAGGAGTAGAGCAAGAGAGGTCTAAGCATGGAAGACTGGGAACCAACCTTATCCTATGTATCCACTCCTATTTTATCGGTCCCCCAGTTTTTTCTTCCTGTTTGGACTATAAATGATGAGGGAGTGCCTGTCTGCCAGTTGAAATTGAATGGGAATAAAAAATGAACCTTAAGGTTGCTTTAAGGTGAGCAGGTTATACTAGAGTCACAAGTTAAGAAGAACTCTTAATTTGACTCCTAAAACTTTTCTTTTTCATAATAATCTCCGGAAATAGCTCCTTTCGAGGGGCTATTTCTTTTTTGGTATCTGAAAACCACTAGCTGTGCTAGTGGTTCAAAAGAGCTTTAAGCGGTGTATTAAAAAAGACCTTAAGATGTTATATTAGATATGTTTTCCCGACCACATATCATAACATGAAAGGAGTCCCCCTGATGAAACAGGACAATAAATAATAGTTTAGCACATACCACATGGAATTGTAAGTACCACATAGTTTTTGCTCCGAAATATCGTAGACAAATTATTTATGGAAAATACAAAGCAAGTATTGGACAAATACTACGAGAATTATGTGAACGAAAAGGTGTAATAATTCATGAGGCAGAAGCTTGTAAGGATCATATTCATATGTTGGTAAGTATTCCACCAAAATTAAGTGTTTCATCGTTTATAGGATATCTTAAAGGAAAGAGCAGTTTAATGATATTTGATAGACATGCCAATCTCAAATATCGATATGGCAATAGAAAATTCTGGTGTAGAGGGTATTACGTAGACACAGTTGGTAGGAATCAGAAGCGAATAGAAGAACCCGAATTATTCATACCCTGAATATCTTTGCGTAACTATCAAAAAAATCATCAGAAACAAGCAATAAACAATTGCAGTTCTGATGATTTTTATGAACGATCAAGCTTTTCTATAAATAAAGATGG
>NZ_JADXDQ010000070.1:0-8562 GCF_015831295.1 Streptococcus sp. NLN64 | reverse complement strand
CATACGCTCAAGGCCTTGACACAAAATCCCCTTCTCTTTGCTTCACAACTAGGCTCAGCAGGCATCAATCTGCCAAATAAATTGTCCTATTTTTAGAAAAATGGTTGACAAATGGTAGAAAAATCTTGAGGAAGATTTTGAGCTTGCTGATAAAACTTTTGAAGAAAGTTTCAATGAAGTACGGCAAGACGAGCTAACACAGTAATAAAAGATAAACTAAAAGAGTATATAAGCGTCTAAATCCTTGGAATCTCACTAGTATTTTGATATAGTTAATCTATAGAAAAAATATATTTTAAATAGCAAAATTGCAAATAGAAACAAGGAGGTGACTGGAATGCGCTTAGAAAATTTAACAGGCCATCCCATTCACTTATGGAATGGATCCATAGATGAATATGTTTATACCCTAGAGGAAAGTGAGGTGTTTTCTCCCTTAAGATGTGGTACTTATCGCAATACGATTGGTGAATATAATGGTGTTGAAATTATAAAAATGGAGTATCATCTAAATGTTCCGCTTAGCTTGCTGAAAAAAATAAAGGAATCCTGTGATGGAATTGTCGTCAGTCGCATCGTTGCAGAGCAACTGGCGGAATTTGGCTATAATGGTGATATCTATATGATAGGCAATAAAAAACGAAATGAAGATGGCCGTGTCATTGGCTGTTATGGATTAGCGAAATATAATTAAAGAGCTTGGGCCAGGCCCAAGCTCTTTTAGAGTGTCTTTCGTTTTTGTGCAGTTTTGGTGATGGTTACTTCAACGGCTGGGTCTAAGGCCGATAGGGTATCCATGATTTCCTTGTCCTGGATATTGTCGTCGAATTCCACATCGTATTCGAGAATGATTCGCTCTCCCTTTTTTTGAGATTTTAGGGAAATTAATTGACTAGAGCTGTGATGCTGGGGGAAGTTTTTTTCAAAAAGGTCCCTATAATCGTAGCTACGGGGGAGGGTAATTTGCAGGAATCGTTTACTCCGACTAACCTTGGTAAAAGCTGAGTTCTCCAAAGCAAAGAGGACTGCGCAGATTAAAATCGTAAAACAGAGAGCTAGGAGTAGGTAGCCCATTCCAGTTGCTAGCCCAATTGCAGTTGCCGTAAAAATAAGGAGGAGCTCTTTGGAGCTTGCAGCAGCAGAACGGAAGCGTATCAGGCTAAAGGTACCGGCAACCGCAACCCCAGCTCCTAGATTTCCATTGACCATGAAAATAATCATAGCAATCAAAGTTGGGAGTAAGGTCAGGGTCATTACAAATTCCTTGGTGTAGAAGGTACGGTACTTGTAGGCTGCGGCTAAGATGATTCCAAGGATTAGACTGACCAATAGACTGGAGCTAAGGGAGAAGATATCGACATTTACAACTCCGGTTGAGGAAGTAAAGACGCTATTAAATAGTGTTTCTTGCAAGACTGATTTCCTCCTTCGTTAGATTGTTAGCCAGACGATAAGCGGTTCCGTATTTGGAAAAGGATTCCTGTACAATTCCGTATTTTTCCAAGCATTGAAGCAACCATTCTGGGCATTCACCGGGAACCTTCACTTCCATGATGGCCTTTGAAGGGTCTAGCAAATCGTTTCCGAATTTACCAGCGGATAGGGAAATGTCCCAATCTCGGTAAAGGAGATTTTGGTCAATGGTGATGCGGATGTCCGCTCCGTTTTTGCCACGGAAAGACATGCGGTCATAGTAGATGTACATTTTGGGCTGGATGTGACCGTGGCGTTTGCGGATGGTTGTTAAATCGGACTGGACTTGATCGTCAATGAGTGAATCTTGGAAGCCGTCAATCAGGGACATCCCTGTAGTCACATAGCTTGTAATGGCATTGGCGTTGGATGTCAGACGATTTTTGTAGCCGACGCTATCGATTTTCTTTTTGACCTCTAGAAAAGCTTTACTGCTAGCCTTGGGTTCTAAGTCGTACAGACGCATGCGAACTTTTTCACGCGCATTTTTTTTGGCGATGGAATCTTGGATCAGGTCAAAGTTTTCAGTATCAAAGTAAATGTTGGTGATGGTAGAAGTTGCGTAGGCGTCCGCTTCGATGTAATCCCCTAAGTCTTCCAGCAACTGTGGTAGCACCTCTTTCTCAATAATGTATTTGGTTTCAATCCTTTTGAATTGCTTCTGAATAATCTTGGTTCCCATGGATATTCCCTTTCAATTTTTTTCTGAAAATAGAATAACCAGTCAGACTTAAAGCAAACTGAAGGAAAGGTTAAAGAAAGCTAAAAGGAATTTCTTCGAGCCCTTGAGGGGTCACTTGATAGAGCTTGTCGCAAACTTGAGAGAGGAATCGGCGGTTGTGGGAGACGCAAATCAGTCCTCCGGGATATTGTTGAAAGAGCTGGCGAACTTCCGGTTGAGAGGTTGGGGAGAAGTTCCGGCTGGATTCGTCAAGGATGAGGAAATTTGTTTCCTCTAAGACCATCTTAGCTAGCAAGGCCTTGGCCTGTTGACCGCCTGATAAATGTTTGATGGCTTGATGCACTTCATCACGACTAAACTGGAGATTGGCAAGGTAGGTCTGGGCCTGTCCTGCTTGCTGAATTTGGAGGAATTCAAGCGGGCTGCTTTCCGGATCAAGGAAGCGACTATAATCTTGAGGCATATAGCCTAAAAGCAGATCCGATTGCTTTTGCAGTTTATGGTAGATGAGGCTTAGTAAGGTACTTTTGCCAACCCCGTTAGCACCGATTAAGCCAATCTTTTCTTGACCTCGAATCTGTAAGTTGATACTGGGGAACTCTTCTATGAAGTTACTTCTCTTGTGACCAATCTAGCTGGTGGTGCTAGCGAAGAATGTTTTCAACTTTACCGAAAACGAGGACAGTCTGAAAAATTCATAAAAGAGATGAAGTCTGGATTTTTTGGGGATAAGACAGATAGTTCAACTCTAATCAAGAATGAAGTTCGTATGATGATTTCTTGCTTGGCCTATAATCTTTCCTTATTTATGAAGCATCTAGCTAGTGGGTCTGTGAAGAATTTGACGATGAAACGTTTTCGGAAACTGTTTGTGAATATAGCTGGAAAATGCGTCAAAAGTGCTAGAAAACAAATTCTAAAACTGTCTAATCTCTATTCTCTGAAGGATGAGTTTCAGGCTCTCTTTGAGCGAATTTCCAGACTAGATTTCTCACTCCCCGTTCTCTATGCAGTAAGGGATACCAGTCCCCCTTTGTTAGGAAATTAGGATACCGAATCAAATAGAATACATTTTTAAAAATCGAGAGTCGCACCAAGGGCGGAGTCTACCCTTTTTTAGGGTGGTAAGGCAGCAGACCCATCTTTATTTATAGAAAAGCTTGATCGTTCATAAAAATCATCAGAATTGCAGTTGTTTATTGCTTGTTTCTGATGATTTTTTTGATAGTTACGCAAAGATATTCAGGGTATGAATAATTCGGGAACCATTTCCTTCCTCGCCGATAATGGCCATTTTGTCACCGGCTTCAAGGCTAAAGGTGAGATTGGATACAGGTGTCAGAAGATTTTTTTGTTTGGGTTAGGGTTAATTCCTGAACTTGAAGTAGCAGAGGGTCCTCCTTCGTTTGAAAAAAGCACACTACCTTATCTAGTAGTGTGCAGTGTCCATGTCAAAAAGACCACTATTGAATAGGGGATTGGACAGATAGAACAAGTAAACTACTAAATAAGATAAGATTTAGTGACATTTACTTGTTCATATCCATGGGCAATCACCTCGCTTGTTTTCTTGACTCAAAGGATATCATAGGGAAGTGGGGAAGTCAAGAGGGTGTTGGAAAAAAGATTTGATTGACAGAGGGTGTTGGAAAAAAGATTTGGATCTAGATCTATTCATTCTAGGATAAAGTTATTTTGATTCAAAAATGGTGATAGAAGTGAAGGTAGGTTGTTGTTTATAGATAGATCACGAATCAAGTAGTACTAGTTTGTAGAAATGTTTCCTGTATTACAAAAAGTTACAGGAGCAACACAGTTCTTTTAAGAAGGGATTTTCGGTCTTTTTTTAATAGAAAATTATGATAAGATAGAATCATCAAGTAAGAAAGAGAATACATTTAACATGAAATTAAACAAAAAAATTATGTTGGCATCCAGCTTGCTTCTTTCAGTATTTGCTGGAAATAACGATGCTCAGGCAACGGAGCAAGATGGAAACTGGACACCTCGTACAACTGAACAAATTCGTGATAACCTCGTTCGTGAAAACGATACCTTGGCTTACACTGTTCAATATGGAGATACACTTGGACAAATTGCTGAAGCAATGGGTGTTGACATGGCCGTCTTGGCTCGTTTGAACCAAATCGAAAATGTCAATGTCATCCAACCAGGTATGTTGCTTCGCGTAACCATTGATGCCAACAATCAACCGTTGACATTTGAAGTTATCAATCCTCAAGTGGAAGGCCCAGCATCTCATGTTGCGAGCGTGGACTTGACTTCACAAGAAATCTATACCCAAGATCAAGTCATCCCAATGTCCCAAACAACAGCCACAATCGTTGAAGAAGACAAGGGACCGACTTATATGGCAGTACAACCTCCTGCAGCTAATCCAGCTGTAGAAGCAGCTAGTGCTCCTGCAGCTCCGCAATTGGTTGCTACTAGTACTGTAGCTCAAGAGGCTGGACAAGAAGTATCACAGGCTGCACTTGAAACACCAGCTCAACCAGCTGCAGAAGCTCCAGTAGCTCCAGCTCCTGAAGTAGCTGCTCCAACTCAACCAGCTGAGCAAGCGCAAACTCCTGCACCTGCGCAACCTGCAGCTCCAGCTACTGAAGAACTCTTGGCTGATGAGCTTCATGATCACGATCATGACCATGCTGAAGAAGCTCCTCAACCAGCTGAGCAACCTGCAACACCTGCTCCAGCTCCAGTTGAAGAGCCAGCAGCTCCGGCCCCTGCACAAACAGCTCAAACTTCTACACCGGTTGACACTTCAGGTCTTCAACCAGTTGCAGCTAACTTCATGCAGGATATTGCGAATCAATTTGGAATCACTGATTATTCTAAATACCGTGCAGGTGACCAAGATCACGGGCTTGGACTCGCGGTAGATGCAATGGTCTACAATGATACCGCTCTTGGTAACCAGGTTGCCCAATATGCTGTAGATAACATCAACAATGCCAATATTTCTTACATCATTTGGCAACAACGTTTCTATGCACCAGTGAATAATATCTATGGTCCAGCCAACACTTGGAACTTGATGCCAGACCGTGGTGGTGTAACAGCTAACCACTATGATCACGTACATATTTCCTTCAACGGTTAAGATAAGGAATAATGCAGCCAGCCTAAGCTGGCTGCTTTTTTGGAGGTTTCATGGCTAATTTAAAGGATATTTATTCGGAAGAAAAGTTGCAAGAGATTGTGACTGTGTTTGCTTCGGTAGAGTCTACATTTCCGAAAGCCGAGTTTCTGGCTGCTGTTGGTAAAGAAGGCTGGGACTCTTTGAGTTTACGTCAGCGTCATGAGCGGTTGGCGCGTGCTCTGGTAGATAGCTTAAATCGCCCTTTTGAAGCAGTGGCGCCTTTTCTTCAAGAGGTGGGAGCTCGCGTTCAAGGTTTCTCATGGTTGTTTTTACCAGATGTGGTGGCTTTATATGGATTAGAGAATTTTCAAGATTCGATGGAGACGCTTGCGATTTTAACCGAGTCTTCCTCGGCGGAGTTTGCTATTCGACCATTTCTAGCTCAGAATTTTCCCCAGACTTTTGAGCAAATGAAGTCTTGGTCAGTGTCTGAGAATGAGCACCATCGGCGCTTGGCTAGTGAGGGTTTACGGCCTAATCTTCCTTGGGGGAAGAAGATTCCCGGATTGGAGGTGCATCGGTTGAAGATTTGGGAGCTTTTGGAGGAATTAAAAGGGGACGGTTCCCTCTATGTTCGAAAGTCTGTGGCTAATCACTTGAATGATTGGACCCGGACCCATCCAGAAGAGGTGCTGGATTTACTGGAGTCCTGGCAGGGGACGGGGCCTGAGACAGATTGGATCATTAAGCGGGCTGCGAGGAATCTACTCAAGGCCGGGCAGCACCGGGCACTGGCTCTTTTTGGCTACAGGAGTCGCGAGGATGTGGAACAGGTCTTTTGGTCTTTTCCTCAAAAAATAAAAAAGGGCGATCGGATGGTAGTGGATTATAAGGTCAGGGTGGGGCAGGCAGGGCCCCTCCGCTTGGAGTTGCAGATTGACTTTGTCAAAGCGACTGGGAAGCAGTCGACTAAAATCTTTATGCTCAGAGATCGAGAGGCGGCAGAAATCGAAGGTCAGTGGCGCTACGACTGGCTGGATAAGACCACGCGACGGCATGCGAATGGGCCCCACGAACTGTGTCTTCTCTTAAATGGACAAATTCTAGCAGAGGGCGTTCTTGAGGTCACTGGTTTTGGTGATAAGGAATTGTGATGGTCGTCTTCAAGGATGGCGATTGGTCAAAATAGGGGGTCTGTGGTAGGATGGTACTATTGAAATCATGAAAGTGAGAGATAACAATGGATAAAATTGAAATTTTTGAGAACGATACCATTATTCAAGAGTATTTTGAAAAGCTGAAAGTTTTGGTTTCCAAAAAATCGATTTTTGCCCAACAAATTGGTCTGTTGGAGGTCGCCACACTTCTTCGGGACTATTTTCATGAGGCGGGAGCCGACGAGGTTGTGCTGGATTCTTCCTATGCGGCTCCCTTTGTCATGGCTCAATTTTTGTCGAATCGACCAGATGCTAAGACCTTGATTTTTTACAATCATTACGATACGGTCCCTGCGGACGGGGATCAGATCTGGACCGGGCAGCCGTTTGAGGTCAGCGTGCGCGATGGTTACCTGTATGGTCGGGGGGTCGATGATGATAAGGGCCATATTACAGCCCGCCTATCGGCCCTCAAAAAGTACCAGGCCGAGTCTGGTGGGGACCTTCCTGTCAATGTCATTTTTATTGTGGAAGGTGCAGAGGAATCCGCTTCTGTCGATTTGAATTTGTATTTAAAAAAATACCAAGAGCAGTTAGTAGGGGCAGATTTGCTAGTCTGGGAGCAAGGGCATCGAAACAGCAAGCACCAGTTGGAGATAGCGGGTGGTAATAAAGGAATTGTAACCTTTGATTTGTATGTGTCTTCGGCTGCCCTGGACATCCACTCTTCTTTCGGTGGGGTGATTGATTCGGCGTCTTGGTATCTCATTTCAGCTCTAAATTCTATGAGGGCAGTGGATGGTCGGATTCTGGTCGAGGGAATTTACGATCAGGTGCAAGAACCTAACGAACGAGAGCTAGCTTTGGTAGAATCCCATGCTTTGGCGAGTCCAGAATCCTTTAAGGAAATCTATGGCTTGACCCTACCATCTCTGGTGGAGGATCGCCGCGAATTCCTCAAACGTCTGTACTTTGAACCTTCCATTACCATTGAAGGGCTATCCACAGGCTATTTGGGGCAAGGTGTGAAAACCATTATCCCAGCGGAGGCTCAAGCCAAGATGGAGGTCCGTCTGGTTCCAGGTTTAGACCCTGATGATGTTTTGGAAAAGATTCGTCAACACTTGGCCAAACACGGATTTGAACAAGTCCAGGTGGCATTCACCTTGGGAGAGAAGAGTTACCGGAGCGACATGTCGGCTCCTTCCATTTTAAAAGTGATTGCCCTGGCAGAGCAGTTGACACCAGAGGGTGTGGCTGTGCTACCGACATCCCCGGGAACTGGGCCCATGCATACGGTCTTTGAGGCTCTGGGAGTCCCGATTGCAGGCTTTGGCCTAGGTCATGCCAATAGCCGCGACCATGCTGGAGACGAAAACGTCAGCATTGCAGATTATGTCAGTCACGTGGAGCTGGTACAGGCTTTAATCGCTAGTTATGAGTAAAACAATGGCGGCCGTTGGCCGCCTTTTTGGAGGAAAGATGATACGAGAAGCAAGTCCCGAGGATTTGGATAAGATTTTAGCCATTTGGCTGGCAACCAATTTGGAGGCTCACGAATTTGTGGAGGCGTCCTATTGGCAGAACCAGCTTTTACAGGTTGCCCAAGCCATGGATGCGGCAGAGGTCTATGTAGCTGAGGATTTTGGTTTTATTCAGGGCTTTATTGGTCTCCAAGGTTCCTACATCGCAGGTCTTTTTGTTGCCCAAGAATTTCAGGGACAAGGGGTGGGGACTCAGCTCTTAACCTTCGCAAAGGAGAAGCAGTCGCCTTTAACCCTCTCTGTTTTTGAAAAAAATAAAAAAGCAATCGCCTTCTATGAAAAGCAGGGCTTCCGAGTGGAGAAAAGGGAGATTGATGCTGCGACGGGGGAGGAACAATTCTGGATGACTTCTGAGGCCGCTCACTAAAGAGGGGTTGAGTCCTAGAATACCAAACATACTCTTTTAGTTTAGCTTTTATTCCTGTGTTTGATCGTCTTGCCGTACTTATTTAAAACTTTCTTCGAAAGTTTTATCGGCAAGCTCAAACATACTAAGATTAGTAGTGAGGAAACCTTCGACGGAAGATTTTCTCACTACTTTTTCTTTATGTTAAAGTAGTAGTGTCTTGTTAAGTCGTACTAGATTTTGGCATTTAATGCCGTAGC
>NZ_JADXDQ010000007.1:0-51378 GCF_015831295.1 Streptococcus sp. NLN64 | reverse complement strand
CTTGAAAATCTAGTGAAAATTGGTTGAAAAACATCATTTTTCGCTAGCTCTTTTCAGTGCGCCCTTTTTTCTGAAAAAAAGAGTAACTGCTCAGAACTTTGAACTTGACTTTTCACCACTAGACTTTCTTCATCTTTCGCCTGTTTTTTCGAAAACATAAGATCCCTCCTACTTATTGATTCGGAAGAGAACTGAAAAAATACAACCCAATTGATTTTCAAAACTAAAACTCGGGAATCTAGGAGCATGAAGCCATTTCAACAAACGAATATTTTTCATTTGACAACTATTCCCAATCCTGTATAATAAAGATACAGAGATGACGTTCATAGCAACGCCAAAGCCCTTGATTTGTGTCAGAAATCAAGGGCTTTTTTACGTTCTTAAAAGATTAACGGACGTTTTTTAGGCTGGCCATACTGGTTGTCCTTCCTATTCAGCCATTTGCAGATAAAATAGAGCAGAATGCCAGATATTATATCTGCTACGATAGCAAGTAAGACATCAGAAATGACATCTATGAGCAACACCTCCTTTCCAGCAAAGAATTGCTCAAGGTTAAGCATTGCACTTACAAATAGAACATAAAATGAAAACCATTCCATTTCAAAACCTAGAGCTCTTGAACATTTTTTATGGATAACTCTCCCTATTCCAAACGCTTTCGCTATTCTCAAACTCTTACTGGTTCGATTTTAAAATCACGCAAACTAGAAGTCTTTATAAAAAAGACCTAGGTTTTTACACCTAGATCTGACTTTACATCTATCTTAATCCTTATTCAAAAACGAATTGATTTTTATAGAGTCCCGCATAGAAGCCATCTTGGGCCAACAAGGCTTGATGGTTTCCGCGTTCGATGACTTGGCCATCTTTAAGGACGATGATTTCATCCGCATTCAAAATAGTCTTGAGGCGGTGAGCAATGACAAAGCTGGTTCGACCAGCCACAATAGCTTCCATAGCACTTTGAATCTTAGCCTCCGTCACGGTATCCACGTTGGAGGTCGCTTCATCCAGAATTAAGACTTGTGGGTCTGTCATCAGGGTTCGAGCGATGGAGATTAGCTGCTTCTGTCCAGTTGAGAAGACATTTTGCTCGTCGTCAACCAGGGTATCATAGCCATCCGGCAGACTCATGATAAAGTCATGGATGTGGGTTGCTTTGGCAGCAGCTTCTACCATTTCTTGAGGAGCATCTGGAACTCCAAACCGGATGTTATCGCGAATGGTTCCACTAAAGAGAACCGATTCCTGAAGAACAATCCCGACATTTTGCCGGAGGCTATCCAGGTCATACTCCCGAATATCACGGCCATCAAACTGGATGGAACCAGCGTCTACATCGTAGAAACGGTTGATCAAGTTCATTATGGTGGTCTTACCTGAACCAGTCGGTCCAACAACGGCCACCATTTTTCCTTTAGGAGCAGAAATGCTGACGTCTTTCAAAACCTTTTGACCCGGTAGGTAACCGAAATCGATCCCTTGAATAGCCACTCCTTCTTTCAGCTCTGTAAAATGAGGGGCATGGACTGGACGAACTTCTTCGGCTTCGTCGAACATTTCCTGAATCCGTCCAGCCCCTGTGAAGGCCAACTGCAATTCTGCCCAACTCGAAGCCACTTGCATAATCGGTTGGTAATATTGTTGGGAATATTGGACGAAGGTTACGACCAAACCAAGAGCCGCAGCCGTCGTCATGGATGTGTCATTTAAGAGTAGGTTAGATCCGACAAAGATGACAATGGCCGTATTAATCAAACTCATCCCGTTCATAACAGGGAAGAGCATCCCTGCAAAGAGCCGCCCTCTGAAGGTAGCCTCTCGCACCCGATCATTCAAGACCACAAAACCCTCAATCGCCTCCTCTTGCACCCCTTGCACAATAATTGCCTTTTGCCCTGAAATTTTCTCATCCATATAAGCATTCAGCTTACTTACCTCAGCCTGTTGCAAGTTGGTGTACTTGCGCGCCATTCTTACAATAAAAACTAAAAGAAGAAGGGCGATTGGAGTAGAAGCTACGGTTACCCAGGCCAATTGCGTGTTCTGAACAAACATCATCCAGACCAAGCCAATATACAAGGCAATGTTTGAAACCACCTGCGTCAAGCTTTGGTTAAAGGAGTTTTGAATATTGTCCAAATCGGAAGTAAAGCGAGACAAGATGTCCCCATCCTTGTGCTGGTCAAAAAAGGCCACCGTCAAACGCTCCAATTTCCCAAAGAGACCTTTTCGCATCCGGTTGGTTGAATGGGCTACAATACGAGTAAAGAGCAAGGTATAAACCAACATGGAAACAGTGGTAAACACATAAGTCAAAAAGAGTTTCCACATAACCGAACCGAAGGCATCCATGCTTGGTGCAACCATTTTAGCTCCAGTTGCTTCACTAATTGCCTGGGCGTCAAAATACCCTTGTACCCAGTTTCCTAATTCCGCCAAAGCATCCCCAAGAAAGACAGGTGCCTGCACTTGGAGATAGGTGGAGGCAATAATGGCTAAGAAAATCAAGAGAAAGGATAATTTATAGCGTTTAAAGTAAAACCAGAAAAAACGTGCGGTTTTCATGTTAGGCCTCCTTTCCTTTTTGTGTTTCGTAAATTTCACGGTAGACATCATTCGTAGCAACCAGCTCCGCGTGAGTTCCTTCCCCAATCAAGCGCCCTTCATCCAGAACCAGGATTTTGTCCGCCTTGACAACGGAAGAAATTTTCTGGGCAATGATGACTGTAGTTGTCCCTTTTAGGTCCTTATTCAAAGCTTCCTGAACCAGCTTCTCGGATTTTGCATCCAAAGCAGAAGTCGAATCATCCAAAATCAAAACTTTTGGCTTACCGATTACTCCACGCGCAATGCTCATCCGCTGCTTCTGACCACCTGAAAAGTTATTCCCACGCTCTTCTACCTGGCTATCATAATTGGCATCCATGCGATCGATGAACTCCTTAGCCTGAGCAATACTGGCAGCTCGCTCCATGGCAGTAGCGTCCGCGTCAGCATCCCCTTGACGAAGATTGTCAGCAATAGTTCCACTAAAGAGGATGGCTTTCTGCAAGACGATGGAGACCGTCTTACGGACTGTTTCCTGACTCAAATCGCGCAAGTCGCGACCACCAATGGTGATTTTCCCTTCTTGTGGATCAAAAAGGCGCGGAATGAGTTGGGCTAAGGTAGATTTCCCAGCTCCAGTTGCTCCAACAACCCCAATCATCTGACCTGGCTCCACACTGAAGCTAATATCCTTGAGGATTGGATCCGTATCATGCGGGTAAGTGAAGGTCACGTGATCAAAGACCAAACTCCCCTCTAGGTCCTCAAACTCAGTTTCCTTAAAGGTCATAGCTGGTTCCGTATCCAGAACTTCCTGGATCCGTCCAAGGGCAATAAAAGCCCGGCTGGCCTGCATTCCCATAAAGCTCACCATGATGATCGAGAACATAATCTGCATCATGTAGGTCATAAAGGATGCGATATTTCCAATCGCTTCTGGCTCGGTATCAACAATCTGAGACACCATATAGATGGAGAGGAAGGTCGCCATATAAGCAATAAAGGTCACCGCTGGCATCATGATCGAGAAACCGTAGCCGATAAAGAGGTTCAAATTCAAGAGATCATTGGACACCTCTTTAAACTTAGCATACTGAGCCTTTTCCTGAACGAAGGACTTGACCACCCGAACTCCGCGGAGGTTCTCCTTGGCAATGGCATTAATCTTATCCATTAGGGTTTGGAAGAGACCAAACCGTGGTCCCATCTGACTCATGATTACACCCATAACAGTCGCAATGCCTAGAACCATCAAAACCAATACCCACCAGAGACTTGGTAGCGTCCGGACAGCCATAATAAATGCTCCGAAAAAGAGAATCGGCAAGCGCAGCAAGACCTGGAAAAGCATCATCATCAAATTCTGAATCTGCGTCACATCATTGGTCATGCGCACAACCAGATTTCCAGCATTGAATTCCTCAATATTGGCATAGGAGAATGTTTGAATTTTACGGAAGGTCGCCTCCCTCAAATCCGCCGATACTCCTTGGGCAATCTTGGCCGCTAAAATGGTATTAATGACCCCCGCTAGCAAACCTGCTCCGGCAATCACCAATAGCCAAACACCGATGGATGAAATCTTATCCTGGTCATTCTCTAAGACCGCAGCTAAGACATCACTCAAATAACTTGGTTGCATAAGGGAACTAGCCACGATGACAATGACCATGAGTACAGATCCCAAGACATACCATTTATAAGGCTTTAGTGCCTGTTTTAGCATGTTTTCCTCCTTCATTCCATAAAAAAGCTCCTGGTCCATAATCATGGACAGGACACTCTCTTCTCATTAATGTATCCTAGAATCTTACCATAAATTCCTAAGCCCTGCAAGCCTCGGATTGTTTTTAAATCCCATTAGATTATGATAAAATGAAAAGGAAAACAACGAAGGAAGGAACTATGGAAAAACAAATCATTACCATCCTAGGACCCGGGTCTTGGGGAACTGCTCTAGCCCAGGTCTTAGATGACAATGGCCATGAGGTCCGATTATGGGGCAACGCCCCTGAACAAGTTGAGGAAATTAATACCCAACACCAAAATACCCGCTATTTCCAAGATATCACGCTATCCCCAAGTATCAGAGCTTATAGCGACTTGGACCAAGCCTTAGCAGATACTCAGGCTGTCCTTTTTGTCGTCCCAACCAAGGTTACACGCCTAGTTGCCCAACAAGTCGCAGCCAGTCTGGACCATTCAGTCACAGTCCTGCACGCCTCCAAAGGATTGGAGCCTGGCAGCCATAAGCGTTTGTCTACAATATTGGAAGAGGAAATCCCTGCCAATCTCCGCTCGGAAATCGTCGTTGTTTCTGGACCGAGTCACGCGGAAGAAGCCGTTGTTCGAGACATCACGCTGATTACGGCTGCTTCAAAAGATTTAGACGCTGCACGCTACGCCCAAGCACTTTTCAGTAATTCCTACTTCCGCCTCTACACCAACACCGATGTTATCGGCGTTGAAACCGCAGGCGCCCTCAAGAACATCATCGCAGTCGGTGCAGGTGTCCTAGCTGGCCTGGGCTACGGTGATAACGCTAAAGCTGCGATCATCACGCGCGGACTAGCCGAAATTACCCGTTTAGGAGTCCAGATAGGGGCAGACCCACTAACCTACAGTGGCTTGTCCGGTGTTGGGGACCTCATCGTTACAGGTACCTCCAAACACTCCCGCAACTGGCGAGCGGGTTATGCTCTTGGACAAGGACAAGATTTGGAATCCATCGAAGCTTCCATGGGCATGGTCATCGAAGGTCTATCCACAACCAAGGTTGCCTATGAGTTAGCTCAAGAACTTGGGGTTTACATGCCTATCACCCAAGGAATTTACCAAGTTATTTATGAAAATCGTCCCATCAAAGAGGCCATCACTGAAATGATGAATAATGAATTTAAAGAAGAAAACGAATGGAGTTAAACATGAATAAAAAAGTCAGAAAAGCCGTTATCCCTGCAGCTGGACTCGGTACTCGCTTCTTACCAGCGACCAAGGCCCTTGCCAAAGAAATGTTGCCCATTGTTGATAAACCAACCATCCAATTTATCGTTGAAGAAGCCCTTCAATCCGGTATTGAAGAAATCTTGGTTGTCACCGGTAAGGCCAAACGCTCCATTGAAGACCACTTCGATTCAAACTTTGAATTGGAATATAACCTAAAAGAAAAAGGAAAAGATGAGCTCCTCAAGCTTGTCGACGAGACAACTGGTATCCGCCTACACTTCATCCGTCAAAGCCATCCACGTGGACTCGGAGATGCGGTTTTACAAGCCAAGGCCTTCGTAGGGAACGAGCCTTTTGTGGTTATGTTGGGAGACGACCTCATGGAAGACAAGGTACCTCTCACACGCCAATTGATGGATGACTATGACAAAACGCATGCATCTACTATTGCTGTTATGCAAGTCCCACACGAGGAGGTCTCCGCATACGGAGTGATCGCCCCTCAAGGAAAAGGTACAAACGGACTTTACTCCGTGGAAACCTTTGTGGAAAAACCAGCTCCTCAAGATGCTCCTAGTGACTTGGCAATCATCGGGCGCTACCTCTTGACCCCAGAAATTTTCAACATCTTGGAAACCCAAGCGCCAGGTGCAGGGAATGAAATCCAACTAACGGATGCTATCGATACCCTCAATAAAACCCAACGTGTTTTTGCCCGTGAATTCAAAGGGAAACGTTACGACGTCGGCGATAAATATGGCTACATGAAAACCTCTATCGAGTATGCCCTCCGTCACCCACAAGTCAAAGATGACCTTAAACAATACATCATTGACCTTGGAAAAGTGTTAGAAAAAGCAGACCGCCCTCATAAAAAATTAAAATAAAGCCACAGAACAAAATCAAAAACCACAGCTTGGTTCCAACAAGTCATCTTGTGAGAGCCAGCTGTGGTTTTTGTCGGTTAAACTCTTTGAAAATTTTAGCGTTACCCAGCCTCTTTAAATGTTATACTCTTTTAGTTTATCTTTTATTACTGTGTTAGCTCGCCTTGCCGTACTTCAGTACTGTCTACGACTCGCTGCCTTGTACTAAAAGTAAACTAAAAGACTATAAATTTCTACAAAACTGTAGCCAAGGTGATCAAAAACAAGCCAACGTAGACACCTAGGCCTAGCAGTTGGCCTCTACGGCCATGGACGAGCCCATAGGGATGTAGGGGGAGCGATAGGGCCAAACAAGCTCCTCCCACAAGACCTCCCAAGTGTCCTGCAAGACTGACGCCGGGTACCAAACTAAAGACCAGGTTCATGACTAAGAGAGGGAGATAGGATTGGCCTAAATGTTGAAGATAGGGATTTGGAAGCCAACGAAGGACTACCAAAATGGTAAAGAGGCCATAGATAGAGGTTGAAGCTCCCGCTACAATCACCTCTGGACTAAAGACGAGACAGAACAGATTCCCCATCAGCCCTGCCAAAAGGTACATGAAGAAAAAGCGGACGGATCCATAAAGTCTTTCGATTTGCTGACCAAGGAAATAGATGGTTAAGGTGTTGGAGAAAAAGTGCATAAAACCAATATGCACAAAAATCGCTGAAAGAAGACGATAGGATTGGCCTAAATCCCAGTGGATCAAAGGGGGATAAAGAGCCCCAAACTGAATCAACAAGCGAGCATCCTCTACCGCACCACCAGACACGATATACATGAGCAGAAAGACGAGGCAGTTAAGGGCTACAAAAAGACAGGTAACAGGACTATATTTCAATTGAGACATCATCGATAAGAAGCTCCTTTACAGCTTGATCATGGTTTTCAGGGGTGAAGTCGGCTAATTGTTGGCCGTAGACCGTAGACACGGTCCAACCAGGGAAATCGGCCAAGATACGGTCATAAAAACCTCCCCCGTAACCGATTCGATAGCCATCTTTCCGAAAGACAAGACCGGGTACATGAAGTACATCAATATCCATTAGCTTAAGGTCTGGATCAGGAAGGTTCGTCGGCTCTAAAATTCCATAGACACCTGCTCTCAAGGAACTAGCCTCATAATCCACAAAGACCATGTGACCTGGGCCTAAAACCTTGGGAACTAGCAGACGTTTGCCATCCAAGTGCGCTTGTTTCAACAGGGCTTGCGTATCGACCTCATGGCTGAGGGACAGGTAGGTGGCCACCACTTCTGCCTGCTGATAGGCCGGTGAAGCTAGCAACTTGCCCATTAACCGCTGATCGGCAAGCCTTTTTCTTTCTGGAGACAGTTGTTTCAGAGCCTCTAGCCCCTTTTTTCGTAAGATTTTTTTCATATTCCTATCATAACACAAAATAGCGGTTGGCTAAGCCAACCGCCGTGGTTCTTAATAAAGTCCGTAAACAAGGACGGCTAAAATCGCACCTAGGAAAGGCCCAACCACTGGAATCCAAGCATAGGACCAATCGCCGTCACCCTTGTGGGAGATTGGGAGGATGGAGTGAACTAAACGTGGGCCCAAATCTCGAGCTGGATTAATGGCGTAACCGGTAGTTCCTCCAAGGGACAGACCAACACCAATAATGAGGGCTGCAACAGACAAGGTCGACACGCCAGCTGCGATGTTCGCGGTTCCCATGGCCAAGAGTGTCAAGACAAGAACAAAGGTCCCCAAGATTTCAGAAATCAAGTTGGAAACATTGTCTCGAAGAGCTGGACCAGTCGCAAAGGTTCCCAAGATAGCAGCTGGATCCTCTGCTGCATCGTAATGGGGCTTATACATGAGCCAAACCAGAATTTGACCAAACATAGCACCAAGGAACTGGGCAAGGACATAAGTTCCAAAGGATGCCCATGGTAGTGAGCCATTGAGAGCCATAGCTAGAGAAACAGCTGGATTGAGGTGGGCTGGGGACAGACTACTCACCGCAAAAGCCGCAATCGCAACTGCCAGACCCCAACCGGCTGTAATAACAATCCAACCCGCATCATGGTTTTTGGTTTTAGGAAGCACAACCCCTGCTACCACCCCATTCCCTAAAAGAATGAGCAGGGCCGTTCCTAGAAATTCTCCTAAAAATTCGTTCGACATATTGTGATTCTCCTTATGCCTTCAATGAGGCTAAATCATTTTCTGCAAGGCTGACTGCCAACTCTTCTTGGTAAGCAGCCTTTTCTTCTGGGCTCCATTCATAGTAACGAGCCATTTCTTCAACGACAGCATCCTTGATACCATCCACTTGCTCTCGCTTGAAGAGCATGTAATTGGTGCGGCGAAGCAAGAAGTCTACGGGACTCAAGGTCAACTCATTTTGCATCGCATAGTGGAGGGATAGTGTATCCGCCAAACTCAAACCTGGAGCAGCTTGAACCGTTTGGGCCAAGGCATAAACTTTTGGTGCATTTGAACCATACAAGTTGGCCAAATACTTAGCCTCATCCTTGTCCAAACCACGCGCCACACCCAATTGCGCAAAGACTTCCAATTCCGCTTCGACATTATGTGGATTGAGTTCCCCACCAGAGACCGGATAGGTCTTCGAATGCACCAAGGTGAAGGACCGTTGGAATTCCTCCGCCAGAATTTGCAGGATTAACTCCATCGCTCCCTCTGCCATTTTGCGGTAGTCCGTAATCTTACCGCCCGCCAAGGTTAGGAGACCATTTGGATCGCGCTCCAAACTGGAACCGCGCGATACAGCAGACGGATCCAAACTTTTCTCAGATGTAGAGGATTCCATTTTGCTAAGAACATGTTCCACGTCTTCCCTTGTTTTTTCTTTGGCAAGATAAGCTTGAACGGCTCCAATCAACTGCTCAAAACTATCGTCACTAAGGGAACCATTATCGCCACCATTGTAATCAGAAGCATTATTGCCCGCAATCAATGGCCGCAGACCAGCCCAACCGCTTTCAATATCCGCAACGGTCAAGTGAGCCTCTGGGAAACGATGGTTAACAATCTGCAAGAGGTAATCCACATCCTCTTTTTCCACACGAGGATGAGCCAAATCCCCTTGGTAGTCGGTATCCGTTGTTCCAAAATAAGTTTTATTTTCACGCGGAAGAACAAAAATCATCCGACCATCTGCCAAACCGGAGTCAAAATAAACCGGCTGACTAACCTTGAGACGACTAGAATCCACCACCAAGTGAACCCCCTTGGTTGGACGCATCAAACTAAAGGCTTGCTCAGGATTGCTGAGGTTACGAACTTGGTCAGACCAAGGTCCGGTTGTGTTAATCACCAGACGAGCCCGAATTTCTAAGGTTTCATCTGTCAATAAATCACGCGCCTGAACTCCGACAATCTGATTTCCTTCAAAGAGGAAGCCTTCTGCTTTGACATGATTGGCTAGATAAGCCCCATCTTGATTGGCCCGTTTTAGATTTTCAATCACCAAGCGGGCATCATTATTACGGAAATCGAGGTAGACACCGCCACCTACCAATCCTTCTTTCCGCAGGTCAGGTTCCCGCTCCAACACTTGTTCCCGACTGAGAACTTGGTTGGCAACGGAAGAACCATTGACCCCAGCCAAAAGGTCATACAAATCCATAGCCACTTTCAAACGGAAAAGATTGAAGGTAGCTCCTGGTTCATCATAAACTGGAAGCAACATTGGATCCGGCTTAGGAATATGTGGGGCAATGCGTTGCACTACCGCCCGCTCGCTCACCGTATCTGACACAACCTCCACATCAAATTGTTTGAGGTAGCGGAGACCTCCGTGAACCAATTTAGTAGAGCGACTGGAGGTCCCCTCCGCAAAGTCTTGCATCTCAATCAAACCAGTGTCCAAACCAGATGCGGCCGCTTGTAAAGCTAACCCAGCTCCAGTTATTCCTCCACCAATGATCAACAAATCCAGTGTTTGCTCTTGCATTTTTTCCAATGCCCGTGTTCGGGTACGTTTTGAAAATTCCATGGTCAATACCTATTCCTATCTAATACTCTCTACAGCGTCAAAGTTCTTCCACTAACCAAAATAGGACGAGGTGACTTTTACCTCAACCTCTGTACATTTCAAATTCTGACTGTATTAAACCTCATCATTTTTCAACATTTTTCGGGTATTCCTATTTAAAGTTAGTTAAGTCTTACTTCAACTACTGACCAGAGATGAAACCAGTCTGCAGTTATACTCTTTTAGTTTATCTTTTATTACTGTGTTAGCTCGTCTTGCCGTACTTCAATACTGTCTACGACTCGCTGCCTTGTACTAAAAGTAAACTAAAAGACTATAAAGTTTTTATGTGAAATGACGAATCTAAATAAAAGGTCCAGTGGTCCTTTTATTCAGGAAGCTTCTGAGACACTTAAGCCTCACTATCGTCCGCAAAGACGCGCGTCGCTTTGACAGCTTTTTTCCAACCCTTGTAGAGTTGTTCCTTACGCGCTTCGTTCATAGATGGCTCGAAGAGCTGTCCTGTTTCGTTTAAGGTTTTTAACTCGTCCAAGTCTTGCCAATAACCGACAGCCAATCCTGCCAAGAAGGCTGCTCCCAAGGCTGTTGTTTCAAGGTTCTTGGCACGTGCAATATCAATGCCCAAGATATCCGCTTGGAATTGCATCAAGAAATTATTCATGGCTGCCCCACCATCAACCTTGAGGAGGTGAATGGCCGTTTCTGCATCCACTTGCATGGTGTCGATGATATCTCGAACCTGGTAAGCAATGGATTGAAGGGTCGCCTTAATAAAGTCTTCCTTACTGGTGCCACGTGTCAAGCCAAAGACGGATCCACGGGCATTTTGATCCCAATAAGGAGCTCCCAAGCCGGTAAAGGCAGGTACCACATAGACTTCATCGTTACTTTGAGAAGCAAGGGCTAGGCTCTCTGATTCTGGAGAGGCTTCAATCATCCGCAAACCATCCCGTAACCATTGAATCGCTGAACCGGCAATAAAGATCGAACCTTCAAGGGCATAGTACACCTTACCATTAATACCATAGGCAATAGTCGTCAAGAGATTGTTTTGAGACAACTGCATCTTCTCACCGGTATTCATGATGATGAAGGAACCGGTTCCATAGGTATTTTTCACCATTCCTGGTTCAAAGGCTAATTGACCAAAGAGGGCTGCTTGTTGGTCCCCAGCCATACCAGAAATCGGCACTTCTCCTCCATAGAAATGGAAAGGAGCTGTTTTGCCATAAATCTCAGAGTTGGAGCGAACCTCCGGCAACATAGCCTTTGGAATATTCAAGATTTCAAGGATCTCATCATCCCACTCCAAGGTCTCGATATTGTAAAGCATGGTCCGAGCCGCATTGGAATAGTCTGTCACATGAGAAGCCCCGTCAGTCAATTTCCAAACCAACCAGGTGTCAATCGTTCCAAAGAGCAACTCACCTTTTTCAGCTCGTTCTTGAGCTCCTGGAACCTGGTCCAAGATCCAACGCACCTTGGTTGCTGAGAAGTACGCGTCAATCACCAAACCCGTTTTCTTATGGAAGAGCTCTGTATAGCCATCCTGCTTCAACTGTTCTGCCAAAGGCGCTGTTTGACGAGATTGCCATACAATCGCATTGTAGATTGGTAGCCCTGTTTTCTTATCCCAGACCACCGTGGTTTCCCGCTGATTGGTAATCCCGATTGCCGCCACCTGACTTGGTTTAACACCACTCTCAATAAAGGCACCCGCAATGACAGACTGAACAGAAGTCCAGATTTCATTGGCATTGTGCTCTACCCAGCCAGCCTCTGGGAAAATCTGCGTAAACTCCTTCTGACTGCTGGCAACCTTCTCTCCCTTTTTATTGAAAAGAATCGCCCGCGAACTCGTCGTCCCCTGGTCAATGGCCATAATATATGTTTCAGTCATGATCGACCTCCTAAGGTTTTAGTATGACTTTAGTATATCAAACGCTTTCATTCGCATCCTATCAACTTTTTTGCTTTTATAAAAAAAACTGATAGGATTTTGTGATATTTTCACAAAATCCTATCAGTTTGAAGAAACTCACGAATGACTTCCAGGTCATAGCCTAACAAATCTCCTTGGAGGACATGGGTGGGCTGGGTAGGATAAGTCCGCCAAGCGGCATCCGTAACAACTAGACTATACTCCATCCCTGCTTGATAGGTTTCCACTTCAATTAAACGGTTGTGTTGCAGGTACTGTTTGAGGGTCCGAACCATCCGCGCCAAGACCAAAGGTGACCGGTAAGAATCCACCGCCAGTCGCTTAATGGGTTGTTTCAAGTCTCCCAGATAATCCAAAATCTGAACAAAATCCCATTCAAAAGCTAAGAGGCGACTATCCCCATCGTCCACTAAACGCAAAGCCAGAGAACGAGACACATCTACTGTAATCCAGGATTGAGGATAGAGTCGGGTATAAGAGCGTAAAGCTCCCTCTACTTCCCAAGGGACAAGTCCTCCTTCAAAGAAATAGACCTGACTAGCCAAGCGGCCCAAGTCATCTAAAACAGGACCTGGCCCTTGAGGAGACACTCCTAATTCTTTCAGAGCCTGGAGTAATTCTGTCACCTTATCCTGAATCGGACCCCCAAAAGCCAAGAATTTCTCCATCTCCCGACTAGACAAGAGACCCTGTCCCAATAGAAAGGCAAACAGAAGGCTCAGCTCAGACGAATCCCAATCCAAGCTTGCCAAACGACTTGTCAACTGCTGAAAGGTTGGGTGTTCCTGATATAACCGCAAATCTGCTGACAATTTCTGCTGAAAACGTTGGCGTAGCCGAGACAAAGACCACCAAATCGCCAAGTCCAGTCCCGGATCCTTCTGAATCACCGACTCAACCACAGCTTGAAACTGCTGATAGTCTGCCTGTTGCTGGATTCTAGCAAAATCTTCTGCTTGGGTCATTCCTCGCAGGAGTTCAAAGGCCAAGAACCGCACCTGCACTTCACTTCCTCGCAAACGGCCATTTTGAATGGCCAGTCCAAATTCCTCCAATAACTGGTTGAGGCCTAGCAAATGCCGGTTCAAGGTTGCTTCACTGATTTGAAAACGAGCGGCTAGCGTCTGAATACTGAAAACCTGCTGGGACCAAACAGCTTCCAAGATTCGAAAACGCAGAGAGCGCCGTAACAATATCCCTGTCAAAGCCGGCAAACGAAAATCTCGCCCCGCCTGTAAGCGCAAAAGGTCCCCTTCTAGGCTCAGATGAGCTCCTAGATTTTCTCGGTCTAGGAGCTCATTTAATTCCTCTAAATATTTCAAAAAAGTCTTTCGGGATAAACCCGTTCGAGCCTGAAGCTCTCCCAGAGACAAAGGTCCACCCTCCTGTAGGAGGGTGGTGATCATCCGATAGGAAGCCGCTGCTACCTTGTCCATTAACTGTGCACAATCCATTTTATACTCCCAAGTGAGGCTGCGCGTCGCCGCCTCTTCTCTTTTCACAAAATCAAATCTTCTCCTCTTCGATGGAAAGCAAAACCATGGAGGGAAGAATCAACATAGAGGCCACAAAGAGAGACCAATGGGGCTCCAAGCCTAAAAATGCCAAGCTCAGTAAGATGGAGGCCAAGGGCTCACTGGCTCCGACGACCGAAATAACCAAAGGCGAAACCAGCTTCAGAGCCTGCAAGAGAATCCAGAAAGACAAGGCAGTCCCAAAGAGAGCAATGATCGCCGAAATAGAAAGGCTGATTGCGTCCACCTGGAAGGTCACCTGCCAAACAGGATAGAGAAAGTTGGAAAAGGCGCCCGCTACCAAGAGACCCCACCCCAGGGTATAAAGGGAGCCAAAGCGATTCATAAAATAGGTAGGCAAGGTTGTATTAAAAAGAATTCCCACAGCACTCAAGAGTCCCGCTACCAAAGCCTTGGGACTAATAGAGAGCTGACTCAGATCACCCTCACTCACTAGCAAGGTCACTCCAATCATGGTCAACACCACATAGAGAATGGATTTTCCAGAAACTGGATGCTTTTTCCACAGGGCTGTGTATAGCAAAATAAAGACGGGTGCTGTAAACTGTAAAATTGTAGCTGTAGCCGCATTCGAATGTTGAATACAGAGGTAAAAGAAGTACTGAACTGAAAAGAGCCCCAAAATCGTATAGGCAAAAAAACGGGGCAGCTTTTTCGGTTCTTGCCAAATACTCCAGAGACCTGCTGGATTTTGGACATAAGCCAATATCAATAAGACGAGTCCGCCAATCAAAAGACGCATGGAGGTAATCCAACCCGTTTCCACTGTGTAATGGGAAAAAAAGTATTGACCAATAATTCCACACAAACCCCAGACAATACCCGATAAAATTCCATAGAGTGTTCCTTGGATAATCCTTTGCTTTTGATTTTTCATCCTTTCACCTCCTCATCTTTACTATACCATAAGTCTATCTTTCCGTTAAGACGGAGAAAGAAAAAAGAACCCAGCTGGGCTCTTAATCTGGAAATAATAGAAAGGTCGATCAAACAGTCTGGGGAGAGACTGTTTGAACCCGAGCCTAGAAATAAGAAGTGAGGACATTCTAACGTCATCAACAAATACCAATTTCTCCATGGCTCAAGAATGTTGTGAAAGACATCCACAAGATTAGTATAGCAAAATGAAACAGCCACAGCCAAACTGTCCCGCTTCCGCAACACCCTTCATGGGGCCAATTGTTTGGAAATCTATTTATGGGAAAACTTCAATTTTGCATCAAATCAGGTCGTAGAAACCTTGAAAAATTAACAATAAACTTTTCAAGTGTTTCTTTTTTAGAGATGCCTTAAAAAAGAAAGCATCGCAAGACTTCACTCTTTCCCGATTAAGCTTTCCAAAAGAAAAAACTGGAAAATTTTTTAATACTCATTAAATTTCAAAATCTGACGTTGTCAAGACTCTTCGGTGAACTTCAGTTCTACCATCATCGGCTTTCCTAGTCATTTTTTTGAAAATTTTCGAGTATTCCGATTTTGAAGTTTGTCCAGTATAACTTTTTCAAATCTTTTTCTATTATGTTGCATATAAGAAACAAGTGTACATTAAAATGAAAAGGCTGGAAATTCCAACCTTTTCATTTTATTATAGGCGAGCATTGAGCTCTGCAGATAATTCTTCAAATCCAGGTTTCCCAAGAAGGGCAAACATGTTTTTCTTGTAAGCTTCAACACCTGGTTGGTCAAATGGATTGATACCATTGAGGTAGCCAGAAATCGCAATCGCCAATTCGAAGAAGTAGATGACATAACCTAGAGTGAATGCGTCTTGTTCTGGTAGAGTTACGAACATATTTGGAACATCCCCATCTGTGTGAGCCAAAAGAACGCCATCCGTCGCTTTCTTATTCACAAAGTCAACATCTTTCCCTTGGATGTAACCAAGACCATCTAGATCCTCTTCAAATTCAGGAATAATCACGTTCTTACGTGGTTTGTCAACACGAACGACGGTTTCAAACATAATACGCGCCCCTTCTTGGATAAATTGACCAAGAGAGTGCAGGTCAGTAGAGAAGTTCGCAGATGTTGGGTAAATTCCTTTTTGGTCTTTTCCTTCTGACTCCCCAGCTAATTGTTTCCACCACTCGCTGAAGTATTGAAGAGATGGCTCATAGTTCACCAAGATTTCTGTCGCATATCCTTTGCGGTAAAGAATATTCCGAACTGCCGCATATTGGTAAGCTTGGTTTTCTTTCAAATCTGCTGAAGCATAATCTTTACGAGCAGCATTGGCTCCATCCATAAGCGCTTGAATGTCTGCTCCAGACGCAGCAATTGGAAGAAGTCCTACAGCTGTCAATACTGAGAAACGCCCCCCAACATCATCTGGTACGACAAATGTTTGCCAGTTGTTCGCATCTGCTTCGACTTTCACCGCTCCTTTTTCACGGTCAGTGGTTGCGTAGATCCGACGGTTCGCTTCTTCTTGCCCATATTTCTTAATCAAGAGTTCTTTAAAGACACGGAAAGCAATCGCTGGTTCTGTTGTGGTTCCAGATTTAGAAATCACATTCACAGAGAAATCCTTGTCTTCCACGTACTCAACCAAATCCGCCAAATAAGTAGAAGAAATGGAGTTTCCAGCATAGAGAATTTGTGGAGCTTTACGCTCTTCCTTGCTTTGCAAGTTCACAAAGTGATTGTTCAAGAAATCAATCGCTGCCTTGGCACCAAGGTAAGAACCACCAATTCCGATAACAACCAATACTTCGCTATCCGATTTGATTTTCTCAGCCGCTTCAAGGATACGTGCAAATTCTTCCTTGTCGTAGTTTTCAGGAAGGTCTAACCAGCCTGTAAAGTCGCTTCCAGCCCCTGTTCCCTTACGTAGTAATTCGTCAGCTGCTGAAACTTGTGCTTGCATGTAGTCCACTTCATGTGGAGCTACAAATTTACCTAGCACTTTTGAATAATCGAATTGAATATGTGCCATATTCCTGCTTCCTCCAATTTTTTATCTCCCTTATCTTACTCTTTTATGAAAAAAAAAGCAAGAAAGGTCACAAAAATTAACGATTTAATGCAAACGTTATACCTGCTTCAAAGCTGGGCGATGTAGCTTGCAGAACCAGAGACTCCTGTGTCAAAGGATGAACGAAGCTTAAGCGATGCGCGTGAAGCAGGAGTCGCCCTTCTGGATGAGGGTGATACAAAGGATCTCCCACAAGCGGGTGTCCATGGTGAGACAAGTGCACCCGAATCTGGTGTGTTCGTCCTGTTGCCAGCTGACAAGCCACCAAGGTCCGATCTCCATTTGACTTCAAAACCCGTATCGTCGTCTGGGCCCGCTGCCCCTTTTTAGAATCAACTCGCCGCTTGCGTCGGTCATGTCGATCCCGTCCAATCATATCTCGATATACCTGCTCCTTCCGAGCAAAGGTCCCTTCGACCAAGGCCCAATATTCCCGTTTGATTTTCCGATTCTCCAAAAGCCGATTCAATAACGGCAAGATCACAGGGTTCTTGGCAAAAAGTAACAGGCCGCTGGTCTCCTGGTCTAGCCTGTGAACCACATAGCAGGTTTGGCCCGTATGGGCAACCACATGATTGAGACAGGCAATTTCACCAGGCTGATTGGCGTGCGTCTTCATTCCTTCAGGCTTTTGAACGACAATCAGATGCTCATCCTCATAGAGAACCTTAATCTGATCCGCCTGCCCCGGCTGAACCTGGCGATCCTCGTACCAGTTCTCCTTAAAATCCAAGTCCAAGACTTGTCCCGTCTCCACTGGTATTTGCCAGTGGACGGCCTGGCCATCTAAGGTCAATGCCTTTTCCATCCTTAGAAAATGGCGGATTTTCCGGGGTATCAGTAGTTTCTCTTCTAGCACCTGTTTAATGGTGAGCCCTGTCCAGGCAGCAGGGATTGTGATGTTAATCTTCATACTCTTCATTGTAACAGAAAGAAAGCTTAAGAAAAACTGAAAACAAGCCTAGAACCAAGGCATTTTCTTGTTCCCTTGTAGAGAAATTGATACAATAGCCCTATGAATAGACTAAAAAACGCCTTTGAGCAGTTCTTACAGCTCTTTAAGGCATCCGAAAACGAAGAAGAACTGTTAGAAAACCAAGACGAGCTTTCTTCAGAAGCCTCGTCTCCAGAGCAAGACTCCAGTGAGAGTAGTCGCTCCGCAAATAAGAAAAAACGCGGCTTCTGGCCTGGTTTTCGCCGCTTCTGGCGCCGTTACCATCTGACCAAAATTCTCTTAATCCTGGTTCTGTCTTTTAGCTTGGTTATCGGTGGTTGGCTCTTCTACTTGGCTAAGTCTTCCAATGTCGAGGACTTACAAAATGCCCTTAAGGCCACAACCATTATCTACGACCGCAATGACGACGAGGCTGGGAGCTTGACCGGACGGAAGGGAACCTATGTTGAGTTAACAGCTATCAATCCCAATTTGCAGAACGCCGTGATAGCGACGGAGGATCGCTCCTTCTACGAAAACAGTGGGATCAACTACGGGCGCTTCGCTTTAGCCATCGTAACGGCAGGTCGCAGCGGTGGTGGGTCTACCATTACCCAACAGTTGGCCAAAAATGCCTATTTGTCGCAAGACCAGACTATCCAGCGGAAGGCGAAAGAGTTCTTCTTAGCTTTAGAATTAACAAAAACCTATTCTAAAGAAGAAATCTTAACCATGTACCTCAACAACGCCTACTACGGAAATGGGATTTGGGGAATCGAGGATGCCAGTCAGAAATACTTTGGCGTCACGGCTAGCGAGCTAACCCTAGATCAGGCGGCAACCCTGGCGGGTATGCTCAAGGGACCAGAGCTCTACAATCCGCTCTCTTCCTTGGAGAATGCGACCAACCGACGAGACACGGTGCTGATGAACATGGTGAACGCTGGCTACATCAGCCAGGAAGAAGCGGACCAAGCGGCAGCTGTTGATATGGCTGCTCAGTTAAGGGACACCTACCAGGGCAAGGCCAATGACTATCGTTACCCCTCCTACTTTGACGCCGTTATTGCAGAAGCCGAGAAAATCTACGGCCTTTCAGAAGAGGACATTGTCAACAACGGCTACCGCATTTACACCGAGTTAGATCAGAACTACCAGGCCAATATGCAGCTGATTTTCGACAACGAGAGCCTCTTCCCGCAGGCAGCTGACGGCAGCTACGCCCAATCTGGAAGTGTAGCCCTGGATCCACAAACCGGTGGCGTTCGAGGCTTGGTTGGCCGTATCAATTCCGATGAAAACCCTGAATTCCGGAGCTTTAACTACGCAACTCAATCCAAGCGTAGCCCCGGATCGACCATCAAACCCATTGTCTCTTACACACCAGCCCTCGCTGCTGGTTGGTCCATCAACACCCAGCTAAACAACAGCAAAAAAACTTACGGGGACTACAGTATCGATAACTATGCCGGTATGACCACCGCCCCTACAGTTCCTATGTACGAAGCCTTAGCCGACTCTCTCAATATCCCAGCCGTCGCAACCTTGGACGAACTGGGTGTTGACAAAGGCGTCGAAAGCGCCAAGAAATTCGGCCTTAAATTAGCCAGCGATACCCCAACCCTCGGCATGGCCTTGGGAAGCGGTTTTGAAACCAATCCCTTACAAATGGCTCAGGCCTATGGGGCCTTCGCAAATGATGGGGTCATGCGTGATGCCCATTTGATTACCAAAATCGAAAACGCTAGTGGTCAAATCATTAAGACCCATAAGTCCACTTCTACACGGGTTATGTCCAGTTCCGATGCTAGCAAGATGACCCAAATGATGCAGGGAACCTTTACCAACGGAACCGGTATCTACGCTGCACCATATGGCTACACCATGGCCGGAAAAACCGGAACCATGGAGACCGACTTCAACCCTGACGTCTCCAGCGACCAGTGGGTCATCGGTTACACCCCAGACGTGGTTATCAGCCAGTGGGTCGGTTTCCCTGAAACGGATCAGGAACATTACCTAACTGGAACGTCATCAACCGAAGCCGCTACCATTTTCCAAAGCGTAGCCGCCAGCGTTCTCCCTTACACCGAAGGTAGCACCTTCTCAGCGGAGAACGCCTACGCCGCAAATGGCATCGCTCCTGTCAATATCTATGGACAAGAAGAAACGACTAACAGCGGCACCCTCAATGACTTCCTCAACGATGTGCAAAGTCAAGCTCAAACCATGGTTGATCAAGCCAAGGAAGCCCTTAACAGCGCACAACTACCAGAAAAAGCTAAAAACCTCTGGGATAGCTTCACTGGGCTTTTCCAATAAAGATGAGAAAATCGGGTTTCACAGGCCTTCGGCCCTGACCCGATTTTTCCCTCTATAAAACTTGGCAAGAGTTTCAAATCTTGCTATAATAGGACTATTGGAGGCATCATGGCACTAAAAAAAGCAAGTTTAGCCTGCACGGTTTGTGGCTCACGGAATTATTCCATCAAGCTTAGCAGCAACCCCAAACCAACACGGCTCGAAGTTAATAAATTCTGCAAGCATTGCAGCAAATACACCATTCATAAAGAAACACGTTAGGAGATATCAATGAGATTTGTCCTCGATACCTTTCGGGTCTTGCGGGATACCACTTGGCCCAATCGAAAACAACGCTGGACTGACTTCTGGTCTGTCCTACAATATTCTGCCTTTTTCATCCTCGTCATTTTTCTATTTGACCAGGCTGTATCAAGGGTCTTTAATCTTCTCTTGGACTTCTTCCAATAGAAAACCAAGCAAGAGGCTGGAACAGTTGTTCCAGCCTCTTGTCTTGTACTCTACTCTGTCCGCTACCTCGCCTACTAGCAGTTGATATACTCTTTTAGTTTATCTTTTATTACTGTGTTAGCTCGTCTTGCCGTACTTATTTGAAACTTTCTTCGAAAGTTTTATCAGCAACCTCAAAATCTCCCTCAAGATTTTGACCTGTCTACGACTCGCTGCCTTGTACTAAAAGACTCTAGCAGTTGATACTCGAAATAGTTCGAAATCTGAAATGAATTTTAATCCAGGAATTGAATTAAAATTTATAGGTCATGAAGCAAGCATCGCTTGTAATCAATCCGATGAAGATAGTTCAACAGGTCTGAGAGACCTGTTGAATATTATCGCTAAAGCGTGCAAGGCACGCAATCAAGGGGTTCGGCAAAGAAGATTCACACATTCAGATTTTGAAATGTAATAAGTGTGAAAAAACTTCTCATCAACGATTCTACAGCCTATTTCTACGCAATATACAAGCTAAACAACTACTCCTTATCCGGAATCACCCAGAAAAGATAGTAGGTAATAAAGACTGTCAAACAGCCCAAGGCTCCTTTAACCCAAATAATAGGCGCAAAATAGAGGGACAAGCCCATCAAAAGATAGATTTGAATAATAATGGCTTTTTTTCTTCTCCTTGGAATGGAGCGACTAGTAGCATAGTCCAAAGCATAATAGCGGTATATCTTGCTTCTCTTCAGCTTCTCATTGAGCCTCTGTGATGATTTGGCAAAACAAAAACTAGCTAGCAGTAAAAAAGGCGTTGTTGGTAAAATGGGTAAAAAGATTCCTAGAGTCCCTATCAGAAGGCTTAGCGAGCCCAAGATTAAATAGAAGATTCGTTTCATAAAGCCTCCTTATATTTGTTTAGTATATCACAATTTTCAGATTAAAACGATTGGACTTCTTTTTTCCAATCTCCCCATATCTCCACTTTTTTGTGTTATAATGTGTAAGAAATACGCCAAGCCTTCGGGCTTTTTTATATAGGAAAGGAATGTCCATGTTAGATAGTTTTGATAAAGGCTGGTTTGTCCTACAGACCTACTCTGGCTATGAAAATAAGGTCAAGGAGAACCTTCTCCAGCGTGCACAGACTTACAATATGTTAGAAAATATTCTTCGCGTTGAGATTCCAACTCAGACAGTTCAAGTTGAGAAGAATGGGAAAAAGAAAGAAGTGGAAGAAAACCGCTTCCCTGGTTATGTCCTGGTTGAAATGGTTATGACCGATGAGGCTTGGTTTGTTGTCCGGAATACACCCAATGTTACTGGTTTCGTGGGTTCTCACGGGAACCGCTCCAAACCAACACCGCTCTTGGAAGAGGAAATTCGTGCTATCTTAGTCTCCATGGGACAAACAGTTGAAGACTTGAATCTGGACTTCAAGGAAGGGGATACCGTACGAATTATCGATGGGGCCTTCACTGATTACACTGGTAAGATCACAGAAATTGATAACAACAAAGTCAAAATGATGATTACCATGTTTGGAAACGATACGTTGGCAGAAGTAGATATCACTCAAATTGCAGAGTTATAATTATTTTTTACACCTAAGCAAGGGTATGGCTAAATCATCTCTTTTTGCGTAGCAAATTACTGCTAAGCTGTTTAAAAAGTAATATAATAAAAGCAGAACTAAAAGGAGTGATAAAATGGTAAAAGAATTTGATATTCTCTCAATCGGAGGAGGATCCGGTGGTATTGCCACTATGAATCGTGCAGCCATGCATGGAGCCAAGGCAGCTGTTATTGAAGGAAATCTACTAGGAGGAACTTGTGTGAATCTTGGTTGTGTTCCCAAAAAAATTATGTGGTACGGGGCATCCGTAGCCGATGTCTACTCTAAATACGGTGCAGATTATGGATTTAAGAATCCCGAAGTCACATTTGATTTTGCAACCCTACGGAAAAACCGGGAGGCCTATGTGGAGCGTTCCCGCAATTCCTATGGGGGACAGTTTGAACGAAACGGGGTCGAAGTCATTGAAGGTTACGCCCGTTTTGTAGATACGAATACTGTTGAGGTTAATGGTGAACTTATTCGTGCTAAACATATTGTCATCGCCACAGGAGCCAAGCCTAGCATACCGGACATTCCTGGCAAGGATCTCGGGATTGTCTCTGACGATGTCTTCGCTTGGGAGGAACTACCAGAATCCATTGCTATTATCGGAGCAGGTTACATCGCTGTTGAGATGGCAGGGTTGCTCAATAGCCTGGGGGTAAAAGTCGATCTTTTTGTTCGGAAAGATGCTCCTCTTCGCTACCTTGATGACTATATCTTAGATGGACTCTTGCAGGAAATGAAGGCTGACGGTATTCAACTACATACACATAAAGTTGTTTCCCAAGCTGAACAGGTTAACGAAGGTATTCGCCTTCAATTCCAAGATGGCAGCAGCCATACAAGTCAAACTGTACTTTGGGCGATTGGTCGTCACCCCAACACCCACGATTTAAACCTAGAGGCCGCTGGTGTTGACTTAACAGATAGAGGTTTCATCAAGGTAGACGCTTTCCAAAACACAACTACGACTGGTATCTATGCCCTCGGGGATGTGACAGGCGAGAAAGAATTAACTCCGGTCGCTATCAAAGCTGGGCGTACTCTTGCTGAACGCCTCTTCAATGGCCAAACTCAGGCCAAGATGGATTACAGCAACATTCCAACCGTTATCTTTTCCCACCCTGCAATTGGTACAGTTGGATATACAGAAAAAGCTGCAATCCAAGAATTTGGAGCCGATCAGATTAAAACTTATACATCCAGCTTCGCCTCCATGTACACGGCTGTGACGCAGCATCGCCAACCAGTAAAGCTCATGCTGGTAACTCAAGGGAAAGACGAAAAAGTCATCGGCCTTCACGGTATCGGTCATGGGGTTGATGAGATGATTCAAGGTTTTTCTGTAGCCATCAAGATGGGAGCTACTAAAGCTGACTTTGATGCTACCGTAGCCATCCACCCAACTGCTTCGGAAGAATTTGTCACCATGCGTTAAAAAGAAGCCCTACTCATTTGTTCTGAGGGAACAGAAGAGTAGGGCTTCTTTTTTTATTTTTTCTAGAAATATATCGGCTGGATTCTTCCGCCCCTACTACATCACTAATATAGTCTTGTAATTTTCATACTCATTACATTTCAAAATCTGAATGTGTTCATCCTCTTCGCCGAACCCCTTGATTGCGTGCCTTGCACGCTTTAGCAATAATATTCAACAGGTCTCCCAGACCTGTTGAACTATCTTCATCGGATTGATTACAAGCGATGCTTGCTTCATGACCTATAAATTTTAATTCAATTCCTGGATTAAAATTCATTTCAGATTTCGAACTGTTTCGAGTATCAGGTCAAGATCGGGACGATACGCTTTTATTCATAAATAGCCGCATAGGCTTCCAAAATTTTATGGGCAATGCGTTCTACATCATTTTGCATCCCCCGCATTTCAAACGTATCCAAAACAGGAATAGAAAATTGTTGACTATATTGTTGGGCCGTCAGGCAATACTGATGATTGAAGTTGCGATTGCCGCTACCGACAAGTCCTAAACAATAGAAGGAGTTTTCGCCATACGCCATGAAATCACGGACATCTGTTGTCAGAATTTCAACATCCCCATTGTCAATTCCATTTCCTCCTTCAAGATAGGTTGGAATGAAGGTCACATAGGGCTTGTTCAATAGGAAAAACTCTTGCTCTTCCTTCACCAAGGCCTTAATGTCAATCAAGTTAATCGTCAAACCAGGATTTTGAATCAGCAAGTAGGTTTGAAGACGCGAGACGAAACTTTCTGTATTGCCACTGAGACTAATATAAACAAAGGTCAACTCTTGCATTAGAGTACCTCACCATCAAAAACTTCTGCTTCCAAAGCCTTTTGGTAGCGGCGCAAACCAAAGTAGGCAATGGCAGAAAGGAGAAGGAAAATGATAACAGTGAAGATCGCAAAAAACTTATTTGCATTTAAAACACCTACCAATTGGTCTTTGTTCTTCAAGAATGACCGAGCCATCTGATTCGAAACCATAATTGAGACCACACCACTTATAAATACTGCCAATCGCATTGCTAGATAGGTATAAGTTGATTTCACAACATCCTTTTTGAAAAATAGGAAAAAAGCAGATAGTCCAAAAAGAACAGTTACCACTGCAGTCATAGCAAGTGCTAAGGGACTACCAGCCCATTCAAAGGTGGCGATTTGAAGATTGATCGTTTCAACCCCACCCAGTTGTTGGACAATCGTTTCATCATTCCTAAATTCAGTCCAAGTTTTGATAACATTTGGTCGTTGAATAAAACCATAAATATTCGACAGTAAGCCCAGGGTTGATATCCCCAATAAGACGTATAAAAATACAGGTTTCTTTTTCATAAATTCCTCCTTATATTAAATAGAAAACTTTACTAATAGAATAGACCTAACCCCTAAAAATGTCAAGAAAAAGTCAGCGTTGACGTTCATCTCTCATTTCTTTATTCGAAAATTAAGAGAAAAGGCTGAGGCAAACTGAACCTCAACCTTTTTTCATTATATCAAGTCTGTTGAAGAGGATTCTTCCTCTTTTTTCTTTTTCCGACGACCAAAAAGCAAGGCTGAGAAGAGAGACAAACCAGCTAAACCTAAAAAGCTCGAAGACTCTTCACCTGTATTTGGAAGTCGACGTTTATCTGGAGATTCACTGAGTGACTCTGAGTTAGATTCTGAGACGGATTCACTTACGGATTCAGAAATGGACTCGGAGATAGACTCGCTTAGCGATTCTGAGACTGATTCTGAGACGGACTCGCTCACTGATTCCGAAATAGACTCAGAGACTGACTCGCTTACGGATTCCGAGATAGACTCAGAAATAGATTCACTTACGGATTCTGAGACGGACTCAGAAACAGACTCACTTATCGATTCTGAGACGGATTCAGAGACAGACTCGCTTAACGATTCTGAAATGGACTCGGAGATGGACTCACTTACGGATTCCGAGATAGACTCAGAAATTGATTCACTTACGGATTCTGACACAGACTCAGAGACAGACTCGCTTAACGATTCTGAAATAGACTCGGAAATGGATTCACTTACGGATTCCGAAATGGACTCAGAAACAGATTCGCTTACGGATTCCGAAATGGACTCTGAGACAGACTCACTTATCGATTCCGAAATAGACTCAGAAACGGATTCACTTAACGATTCTGAAATAGACTCAGAGACAGACTCACTTATCGATTCCGAAATAGACTCAGAAACGGATTCACTTACGGATTCCGACACAGACTCAGAGACAGATTCACTTACGGATTCCGACACAGACTCAGAGACTGATTCGCTTAACGATTCTGAAACGGACTCAGAGATAGACTCGCTTAACGATTCTGAAACGGACTCAGAGATAGACTCGCTTACGGATTCCGAAATGGACTCAGAGACAGATTCGCTTAACGATTCGGAGACGGACTCAGAAACAGACTCACTTAACGATTCTGAGACTGATTCAGAGACGGACTCGATTACGGATTCCGAAATAGACTCTGAGACGGACTCACTCACCGATTCCATAATAGATTCGGAGACGGACTCACTTAACGATTCCATAATAGATTCGGAGACGGACTCACTTAACGATTCCATAATAGACTCGGAGACGGACTCACTCACCGATTCCATAACAGACTCAGAGACAGACTCACTTACGGATTCCGAAATAGACTCAGAAACGGATTCACTTACGGATTCAGAGACGGACTCACTTAACGATTCCATAATAGATTCGGAGACGGACTCACTCACCGATTCCATAATGGACTCAGACACGGACTCACTTAACGATTCCATAATAGACTCGGAGACGGACTCGCTTACGGATTCCATAATGGACTCGGAGACGGACTCACTTAACGATTCTATAATAGATTCTGAGACGGACTCACTTAACGATTCCATAATAGATTCTGAGACGGACTCGCTTACCGATTCCATAATGGATTCTGAGACGGACTCACTCACCGATTCCATAGTAGACTCTGAGACAGACTCGCTCACTGATTCCATAATAGACTCGGAGACGGACTCACTTACCGATTCCATAATAGACTCGGAGACGGACTCACTCACCGATTCCATAATAGACTCGGAGACGGACTCGCTTACCGATTCCATAATAGACTCGGAGACGGACTCACTCACCGATTCCATAGTAGACTCTGAGACAGACTCGCTCACTGATTCCATAATAGACTCGGAGACGGACTCACTTAACGATTCCATAATAGACTCGGAGACGGACTCACTCACCGATTCCATAATGGACTCGGAGACGGACTCGCTTAACGATTCCATAATGGATTCTGAGACGGACTCGCTTACCGATTCCATAATGGATTCTGAGACGGACTCACTCACCGATTCCATAGTAGACTCTGAGACAGACTCGCTTACCGATTCCATAATAGACTCTGAGACGGACTCACTCACCGATTCCATAGTAGACTCTGAGACAGACTCGCTCACTGATTCCATAATAGACTCGGAGACGGACTCGCTTACCGATTCCATAATGGATTCTGAGACGGACTCGCTTACCGATTCCATAATGGATTCTGAGACGGACTCACTCACCGATTCCATAGTAGACTCAGAGACAGACTCACTCACTGATTCCATAATAGACTCGGAGACGGACTCACTTAACGATTCCATAATAGACTCAGAGACAGACTCACTCACTGATTCCATCACGGATTCTGAAATAGAATAGGAAACAGACTCACTTAGAGAGTGAGAATGGGACTCTGAAATGGACTCACTAATAGAGTTTGACAAAGATTCACTCGTAGAATTCGACAAGGATTCACTCTCAGAGTTAGAGAGAGACTCACTAATGGATCTTGACTCTGATTCTGAAATACTATTGGATTGTGACTCTGAGATGCTCTGTGATTCTGAATTGGATATCGATTCAGAAGATGATCGACTCTCGGATTCACTGGTAGATTCGCTCAGAGACTCCGAAGTCGTATCCGATTCTGTTCGTTTCTCAATCTCAACATCGTAGTTCTGACCTTCACCCGTACTACTCAAGGTTCGTTTTATTTCCGTCCCAACATCTTGAGATACATGATAAACAGATCCATCCGTGGTCGTAATAGTTGTTGATCCGGTTAAATTTTCAAAGTTATAGTCACCTTGCAAAAAGGTCTTAGAGCTGGATGAAAACTCATCTTTCGTAATCACATAGTCCGGCCAATTTTCGGTAACGACCGTTGTAGGATCTGTATTGATAGCTGTCCCAGCTTCTCCTGCAAAACTATCTACTTTCAGCTGAACACGGCCACCGTCCGTGACATCATAATAGGTAACAGTTGCTGTTTGAGGACCATACTCAATGATGAGGTCTTGACCCTCAATCACTGTTGTCGTTTCAGTGCTAACACCATCTGTTCCCTTACTGCTATCCACAGTTTTCGTCACATTACCAGCTTGGTCTGTGTGATAGATATAATAAGTCGTTGTTTTGCTGCTAACAACTGAGTCTTTTCCTTGCTGTACAATACGAGCTGTATCAGCAGGAATATCTGGGTTATAACGATAAATAATATTATAGTCTTGGACTGTGGTTTGAGTTTCAACCTCTTCCCCCGTCCGATCTACTGCTTCAATGGTTATCCGTTGAGATTGATAAGGATTGAAGCCGTCGTTTAAGTTATTCAGTGCAACTCCAGACTGGGTTCCAGCTCCATCTCCACTGATACTTGTGTCTGTAAAGGTTGTATCAATCGTAAATGGATTTCTGCTTCCACTGAAGTCCTTATATTGCATACTAAACTCGGAGACTCCATACCACACATTTAAAGGAGTCCCTTGCGTATCAGAACCATTTTGCCACTTAGAAATCCGATAATTTCCATTCCCTTTGAAGGTTCCATCTCCACTAAAGAAGACCAAAGCCCCACTTGGAAGTCTTTGACTATTTGGGTGTCCCACATTTGGACGAGTCTTTTCAAGGTTCAGGTATTTTACATTGTCGAAATTAAAGGCTGATCCGCTATTTCCACCTAAAGGAACCGAAATCAATTCTGCATAATAGTCTGTGTTGTCTGTTTGCAAATCAACAACAGAGTTTTCACCTGCATAAAATTCTGTATAGCCATTCGCTGTTCCGTTCAGATTGATGACGTCATCGTAGTTAACCTTATGATTCGTTAATTTAACCTTAAGAGTCCCATTTTTTTCAACCCGAAGGGAACTGCGATCGTTAAGACCAATGTAATTTCCAAAAGCATAGCTACCAAATTCCTTGCCATCAGACTGGAGATCCATCACAGCTTGACTCTTGACATGAAGGTTAGCATCATCTCCCATATCAATGGCAGCACCATTTCCAAAGTTCTGGAAGGTCACCTGAGCACCATCATTGGCAATAAAGTTTGACTGGTCTCCCATATAGACTCCAGCCCGACCATAGAAATTAAAGGTGGCATTTTCACCAATGGAAATTGTGTTTTGCCCCGTATTTCCTTTCGTACTCTCGATATTTGTAGAAGTACTAGGATTATTGACTTGTTGTCCCAGGACAATCCCAACACCCTGTCCAACCTTCAAGTCCAATTGAGAATAAGCCCCTGTGATAACAGAACCAGCGACCTTCTGATTTGGCTGACCAGCACGAATAGCTGTGTTGTAGTTTTCAACATTGGAAGATTTTTGCGTACTTACTAAATCTGTAGCATCCCCATTTTTAAGGGTGATCATCACCTTACTATAGTTCCCAAGTTCGACAGAACCACCCGCTATCACACGGATTCCATCACCATCAGCAGCCCGGTTCATGTTCAAGACACTACCCGCTGTTGTCACCACTTTCGCTGCCATGTTGATATTAGCCCCACGGTTAGTTGCAGTGGTCTTCACAACAGAGTTTGTATTTGTTACTGTACCATCAATTGTGATGGTGACATTCCCAGTTGACCTATTCCCGCTACCATCGTACATGATTCCTGAAATGGTCGAATCCTTATAGGTAATGTTCCCGTCACCCGTTACAACAAAAGGACCTGATGTATTACTGGTATTCAAAGTTACATTATCGAGGGTCATGTCAACGGTTGACGAATTAATGGTGTAATTTCCTAAATTTAAGCTATTCCCATTCCCTTTAATGACAACCGTATTTCCTGTATAAACAGCATTGGAAGTAGCCGTTAAACTAGAGCCTAAATTGATTTCCGTAATCGAGCTATCTTGTAAGGCGCTTGCAAACTCATCCCAAGAATTTACGGTACGACTAGTCGCGGTCGTGCTAAGGGTATTGGCACGTAGAATACGAATCTGGTCACCAGTTACCTGAGTACGTCCAGTATTCCTTGTCCGACCCTCTTTTAAGAGCTCTGTTGCTAAAGCCTGGGTACTATTCGAAATAGAAGCTATTGTGGTTTGGATGTCCGCAAGACTGACTGTTCCTTGAGCTAGTAGAGCTTTTCCTGCTACAATGTCTGCTCGACTAGCCACTAAAGCCGCGGCTAAATCTGCACTTGATTGCCTACTGGTTCTCTCCTCTACACCCTCAACAAAATTTTCTGCAGTAGTTGTAACCGTCTCAAGACGCTTCAAAGCTTGGGATTTAGCGTCCTCGTCCGCTTGCTTCGTCACCTGCTCTGTAGAGAATTCACTCGTCAAGGATTCCGAGCGACTTACAGATTCCGAGAGGGAAAGTGACTGCGAAGTAGAAACCGATTCCTGACTCAGGGATTCAGACAAGGATTCTGAACTTGAAAGAGACTGGCTTACGGATACGGATAAAGATTCAGAAGCTGAAATAGATTCAGAAACAGAAAGGGATTGACTCTCAGAAAGTGAAAGAGATTGAGAGATCTCAAGTGATAGCGACTGTTCGGTAGACAATGCCTCTTCACTAGCTCTTTGATGATCTACGGTGGAAGTACTTGTTTCAATGGAAACAGATTGAGATTCTACCTCCTGACTTTGCGGGAGAGAAATCTCATCTTGATCAACCATAACTGTTGTAGCCAACTCAGAAGAAAGAACGGTTTCTTCCGCAAATGCTTGATCAGTCCCTAAGGCTGCACCCCCTAATAAAGCAGCAATGGCACCAGCCCCTTTTAAAACAGTTTCTGGGGAGATAGGGCTACGAGTAAAATCATCATCTGTCTTTGTTTTTCGAAGTACCGGTGTCACCTTAGAACCAAGGCGAATGGCACCTACTTTTGACATAATTGTCCGAACCCAATGCTTACCAGATTTATGCATTCTTACACGAGTATGGCGATAGGATTCTTCATATTTTACATCTTTGTTCTTCACTCAAATACATCCTTTCGGAAAAATTAATAGTTACCATTTTATAACAGTGATTCCTCAAATTCAAGTGCCCACCCCTATGAAAACGTTTTTTCGACGGGTGTACCTCTATTTTTAGGAATAAAAGAAAGCGGTACAAACGACCGCTTCTTTCCTATTTTACATTAGACTGCCTACGAAACAGTGACAGAACTCGAGATTCATCGGAGTTATACTCTTTTAGTTTATCTTTTATTACTGTGTTAGCTCGTCTTGCCGTACTTATTTGAAACTTTCTTCGAAAGTGTCTCAGCAAGCTCAAAATCTCTGGGAGAGATTTTGAGCTGTCTACGCCTTGCTACCTTGGACTAAAAGACTATATCACTTGAAAATAGACTGAGTTGCCAGAAACTTCAGTGTGGTTTTGCGATATTTTCTGCTGAGAAATTGCATCCAATACATTCGTTCCGCAGGAAGAGGCTGGGATAAACGTCTCAACCTTCCTATTTTAGTTAGTGGAATAACTTTTACACAGTACTTGATTCGGTCAAACAGCAAAAAGGCTGTTTGAGGTGCAGATAGGAGAGCGAAACCAATAACAATTGTTCGCTTTTATTGAACCGTAGAAATAATCGCTTTTTCTTCTTATTCTACAGTAACAGATTTCGCTAAATTTCTTGGTTTATCGACGTCTAAACCGCGGTGAAGAGTCGCATAATAAGCGATCAATTGGGTTGGGATAACCATGGCAATCGTAGAGAGATATGGGTGAACTTGGTTAACAAGGATATCGTCATCTTCACGCGCCACACCTTCTTCAACAATGGTCAAGACATTAGCTCCACGGGCTTGCACTTCGGCAATATTTCCACGGGTATGAGCAGCCACTTTCTCATTGGCAGAAAGCAAGGCAATGACAGGAACACCATCTTCAATCAAGGAAATAGTTCCGTGTTTCAACTCACCTGCCGCAAATCCTTCTGTCTGAATGTAAGACACTTCCTTCAATTTCAAACTCGCTTCCATAGCCACATAGTAATCCTGGCCACGGCCGATATAGAAGGCATTGCGGGTTGTTTCCAAAAGACTCCGAACCTTACTATCAATCAAATCTTTTTCAGAAAGGCTAGCCTCAATGGATTGCGCAACGATAGACAACTCATGCACCAAGTCGAAGGCCTCTGCCTTCGCATTTCCATTGGCTTCGCCAACTGCTTTGGCTAAAAAGGCAAGGGCTGCGATCTGCGCAGTGTAGGCTTTGGTAGAAGCAACCGCAATTTCTGGCCCCGCATGGAGAAGGAGAGTATGCGTCGCTTCACGGGATAGGGTAGAACCAGGTACGTTGGTCACCGTCAAGCTTGGAATTCCCATTTCATTGGCTTTGACCAAAACCTGGCGACTATCTGCAGTTTCCCCTGATTGGGTTAGGAAGATAAAGAGTGGTTTCTGGCTCAAAAGAGGCATTTCATAACCCCACTCAGAGGCAATTCCCAATTCCACAGGCGTATCTGTCAGCTCTTCCAACATCTTCTTAGACGCAAAGCCGGCATTATAAGAAGTACCCGCAGCAATGATGTAAAGACGGTCTGCTTCTTGCACGGCTTGCACGATAGCTGGATCAACCTTCATCTTGCCATCCGCATCCGCATAAGTGGAGATGAGTTTACGCATCACGGTTGGCTGCTCATCGATTTCTTTCAACATATAGTAAGGGTAGGTGCCTTTACCAATATCGGACAAGTCCAACTCCGCAGTATAGCTGTCACGCTCTACCGGATTGCCTGCATAATCCGTGATAGTGACTTGGTCTTTCTCCACAACAACCAATTCTTTGTCATGAATTTCTTTAAACTCACTGGTTTCACGAATCATAGCCATGGCATCTGAGCCAACCATATTATAACCATCGCCCAAACCAATCAAGAGTGGAGATTTATTCTTAGCAACGTAAAGAGTTTCTGGATTCTCTGTGTCCATCAAGGCAAAGGCGTAAGAACCTTCAATAATATTGAGAGCTTTTTTGAAGGCTTCCAAAACGCTCAAACCTTCAGTATCCACAAAGTGACCAACAAGGTGTACGGCGATTTCTGTATCCGTCTGACCTTGGAAATGGTGGCCAGCCAAATACTGATCGCGAATCTCGGCATAGTTCTCAATCACCCCATTGTGAACCATGACCAAACGACCAGATTCTGATTGGTGTGGATGGGCATTAAGCTCACTAGGTTTTCCGTGAGTCGCCCATCGAGTATGACCAATCCCAGCAAAACCTTCTAAGTTTTCACCAACCTTGGCTTCCAAATCCGCAATCCGACCATTGGATTTCACCAAACGACCAGATTGAGAACCATTTGAAACATAGACACCAGCTGAATCATAACCACGGTACTCAAGCTTTTCTAATCCTTGTAAAAGAATATCTGTTGCATTGGGATTTCCCACAACACCAACAATTCCACACATAATTGTATTCCTCCAAAATTGGTATAGTCTAATTCGACTTTTGTGAATTAACTGACAAGATTATAGTTTTTTCATCTCTCTTTGTCAAGGAGCAAGGATTGGTATAGGTGCAAGAACAAATAAATATACGAAAACAAGGCAAAATTTCTCTCCATTTTGTAAATATGTAACAGGTGAGTCAAGTGCTCTGGTTTATTTTGCGCGTGCATAGATAGTAACTGATGTTTTTCTATCCCGCCTTCGCTACTTGCTAAACTTAAATCAGAAAAAAAGAGTAGCATGAAGTAATATCTCAATCCTTCATGCTACTCTAATATTTTTATTTGAAAATAACACAGTAAAAAAGCGCAAAAAAACACTATCTGTGTTATACTTAAGATGAACATATTTAAAGATGTCTTAAGGGTGTTGCCGCATCCCTAATGCTTTTACTGCTTCATAAGTTTGACGTGTTTCCAAAAGTTTGTAGACAATTCTTAGTATCTTATGAGCACAAGCAATAACAGCCTTCATCTTACTTCCTCTTTGGGAAACTCGATTGTATAAAGATGAGAAAGCTGGATCTTTGGAGTGACCTGCTATCATACCCGAGATCGTTAAGGCATGTTTTAAGTATTTATTTCCTTGCGTTATTCGCGAGGATTTTTTAATACCAGCACTTTCATAGGAACCTGGACATAGACCAGCCCATGAGGCTAGGTGTCCATCTGTTGGAAAAGCATCTACATCAGGACCAATTTCCGCTAAAATAACAGCAGCTGCGTTTTCGCTTACCCCAGGTACAGTCATTAATAATTGATATTCTTCGGGGAAGTGTTTATTTATATAGGATTTAATATGCTTATCCAAATCCTCAATGAGACTCTGTATCATGCGATATTGTATTAGACTTTGTGACATGAGAAAACAGTCCTCGCTGGAGAGCTTTCCATTCATGGCTTCAACCAAGTCTATTGCTTGAGCTTTTTGTTAACAAAATTTCATAATAAAGTGTTCGGCTGAATAACTAGAGGTATATCATTTTAATCCTATCAAGCCAAATACTCATATCTCTTTTAATAGCCATGAAAAACTAGTACACCTCACAAAGCAATAATATACTAGTCACTAACTAGTTTTCGAGACATCACTACAACAAGAATTGTAATCACTAAATATAAAGCCCATGTCCACTGCATATTGGCTAAACTAACAATGGAGAACACAGTAGAACCGAGTGGCATTGCAAGCATGAATAATAGAGATAGGAAACTCCCACTACGAGCCAAAACATCACTAGGTAAAGAAGCCATCAACAAACTATTTAACTTTGGATTTATTTTCCCACCTAGATAAGCTATAAATGCCAAACTAGCTAGTGAAAGAATCTGCGAACCACCAAGACTATTGTTAATCGCAATCACCAAAATTGCAAGAGAATCCAAATAGATAATGGATACCAAACGTAATTTTGCAAAATAATCATGAGGAGTCAAAGCACCAATCATACTAAAGATGACCATAATCATTTGAATAGTAAGAATCGATTGACTAAAGCTCAGTTCGAAAAGCGGGCGAGTTAAAAAATAAATGTTATAAATGGATGTCAAAGCTGAACCCAGTCCATTTAACAATAAAATAACCACCAGCATCAATCCAAAATAGTCTGTTTCCGACTTCTGGAAAACCTCTCTTAAACCTATATAAACCTCTTTAAATTGAACAATAACTGTTTTTTTCTCGCTTTGAGTAATAGGATCATGAGTCAAAAATTGACGATATTTAAAAAGAACAAGTGTTGAAGCTAAAAATAAAATTGCATTTAAACCAGCAACCAACATAAAATTGTCGTTTGAGAAAGCTAATAAATAGACTCCTAGAGCCTGACCAACTAGATTACAAATGTAAGAAAGGAATTGATTAATCGAATGAGCCTCCATCAAATCCTCTTCCGCTACAGTATGCTGAAAAATCGGCAATTCCAAACCGCCCCGATAATCTCCAATAATATCTGAAAAGATATTAAACAGACAAATAATGGAGAAAGATAACCAAGTCGCACTCTGAGTCAAAAAAGCTACACCTACAAATAAAAGAGCTTGAACAAAGCCCAAATACACAAAAAACTTGGTTTTTTCTCTCGTCTCATCCGCTTTTATTCCAACAAAAAATGTTACTAAAACTGGAATCAAAACAATGATATTTGCTATTGCAACTGCTAGCTCACTCTCACTCACTGTTGCTGCAAATGCAATGAAAACAAGGTTATACATTGCCGTTCCAAGTCTATTAAAAAAAGTTGAATAAGCTAAGGCAGCAAACGATCTATTTCTACGCAAAAGTTTCATGAATCAATTCCTCCAAAAACTCCTTTTCAATGAAACGATTTATCTCACCCGTATAATTTTCGACGGACTCCTTTAAATCTAAATGAAATAACTGATACATGGAAGACATAGATAGTTCTTCTACTATCGTAATTTCTTTTATAAACTGCTCATTGAATTAAATTCATTATAACCTAGTAATTAAGTAAAATAATCTATTTGAAAATATGAAATAAAACTTCAAACTACTTTCATATTTTCAAGTATCCACTCTACAGATCTGGCTATAATACTATTTAAATTTGAGCTAGTCCTCATTCTATATTACAATATTCCAAACAATTCAAAAGAAGGATAAAATCATGAAAAAATCGTTAAAACTATGTACTTACTAAACTTTTATTTGTCTTCTGTATCTTCATCTTTTCTTAATATAAGTTCCATATGTACTAGCCTATCAGTCAAATATTCTGATAACGGAATACAACCAAAGTCCCTTACTTTCCGTATGTATAACTCTACCTCGTATCGAGTGACTTTTTTATCCAGTAGATAGGATTTGGCACAGATTAAAAAATCTAATACAATCTTTTCAAATACATCGGTTAGAGCAAGCAATGATTTTAATTGATCAACAAAGAACTCAATATGAGTTCCTTGTTCACGTTCAATTAATTCTGATATAAGATTTATATATAGGCGTTTCAATCCAATCTGAAAATTGGTCAGGGAGAGGTAAAGTTTCGATTTTTTTACCAATTCTTTACCTAAGAATAGTAAATCCATATCTGTTAGCAGTGACATCGCATTACCAAAAAGGTGAAGCTCGTAAGCTGTCCATTGTTCTATATCAAATAGATATCTTGTCAACAAACTCCTATCTTCCTCAGAAAATTCATACCCCGGTTCAAAAATGGAGATTCCTGATTTTATTATAAAACTATTAAGCCTATCATATAAACGATCACTTTCCTCATGTAATTTGAGGAGATTTTTTAATCCATCAAGATCCCTCTCCATTGTCAATTGTGAAATTTGTGCTATTAGCCTGTCAGTTTCTAGCGGTTGATAATCCCTTAAAGCAAGGGCAAACTCTGAGAATGACATATTGATACCTTCTATGGCATATAATAGTTTATCTGCTGTCAGCATACTTTGACCCGCCTCAAATTTTGAAAGTTGTGACACTGAAAAATGATTCCGAACAACATCTTTTTGCTTAACTCTACGAGCAAGGCGCATCTCTTTGTAAAACTCACCTAATTCAACTGTTCTATCTCTCTCCATACCAGAAACACCTTTCCAAACTTTCAGTTCATTATTAAGACAATTATAAACCATAAAATAAAAAGGAAGCAACTTCAATTTGAAGTTACTCCTTTTTTATTTTAAAAGGATGCGGGAACACATAAATATCCTGAAACGAGGCTGCCTTTCTCTAATATTTTTTGTAAATATGTAACAGGTGAGTCACTCCCCTAAATCAGACTTATAATGGAGAAAAAATAAAGGAGAACAAGATGAATCTTAAGAAGTACAAATTATACACCGCTACCTTTTTCAGTAATCTGATTTCAGATTTAGGTGATACACTCTACAGTTTAGCCCTCATGAACTATATTCTGCTGGTGCCTGAAAAACAAGCAGCGATTGCGCTCGTCAGCATTTCTGAGTCTCTTCCTATTATTTTCAGCGTTTTTCTCGGCTATTGGGCAGATCAGACTCAGCAGAAAGTGCTAGCCATCATTAGTAGTCAACTGTTCCGATTTCTGCTCTATCTTGGAGCCGGTTTTCTCCTACAATTTAATCCTGCCCTCATCCTCGTTATCAGTTTGGTTGCTATCAATTTCTTTTCTGACCTAGCTGGTAAATATGAAAATAGTCTCTTTCTTCCAATTCAAGTACAGCTACTTCCCGAAGCTGATAGAGAACAAATCTTAGGCACCAGTCAAGGAGTAGTTTCTAGTGCCGCAATCCTATTTCAAGCAATGGGAGCTATTTTAGTAACCTGGATTTCTTTTAGCCAGCTCGCCTTTCTCAATGCAGGAACTTTTCTCCTAGCTGCTGGAATTCTTTTCCTGTTTAAAACACAACTCGATAAAATTCTATCTTATCAAGACAGCACTCCTCGCAAGCCACAGCCATTTTTCGCTATGTTCCAACAAGCTCTAAAAGATGTTCGAGAATCCCCTCAAATTCTACCCTTAATAACGATCCTATCCAGTATCAATGCTTTGTTTTCCATTCTCATTCCACTTATTTTAGCCATTATGGCTATTAACGAATCCTTTTCCATTATTAACCCCGCTGCCACTGTCGCTGGCATCTCTATTCTCATTTCCCTAAGTTCAATACTGGGAAACATCTTAGTGAGTACTGCACTTAAGGGTTGGAAGTTATCAAGGTTTATCTTTTTAACAGCGGTCCTATCCCTTCCCCTATTTGGTTTCCTGATTCTGCAACAAGCTTGGCCTGTTTTCGTTTGCATCACCCTCATGGGAACCTGATGGGCTGTGTCGGTCCGAAAATATCTGCATTTTTACTCAGTCATCTACCCACTGAACGTCTAGGAATTCTTAACGCAAGTATTGGAACTTTTTTACAAGGAAGTATCCTTCTAGCCCAATTGTGTTTCTCTACCCTTCTGGTTCTTCTCCCGCTTAACTGGATCTTATTGATTGGATTTATCTGTTCTTTAGCACTGGTAGTTTTTGTGGGGAAACACAGATATGATATGTAAAAGGAGGTACACAGGAACCCTAACATTTGACAAAACCTATCCTTCCTGTACAATAAAGTTACAGGAAAAACGTTCATAGCAACGCCAAACCCCTAGACTGTTGCCGCAGTTCTAGGGGTTTTTACGTTCAAATTTGATTAACGAGCGCATTTAGGCTGGCAAACTTATTTTTCCTTGCTATCCAGCCATTTGCAGATGAAATAGAGCAATAAGCCAGATATCACATCCGCTACGATAACAAGTAAGACGTCAGGAAAACCCAGGTAGCCTATCCTAAAATAATCCATTCTTCACCTACAAAAACCTTCCAAGGCCTTTCTGCCTTGGAAGGTTTTCACTTTTCGGTTATTTCACCACAATATTAACCAGTTTGTTTGGTACTGCGATGACTTTGATGATTTCTTTTCCTGCAATTTCGGATTGAACTTTTTCGTTGGCGAGGACTGTTGCTTCGAGGTCTTCTTTGGAAAGGTCTTTGGCAACCATGAGTTTGGCGCGGACTTTCCCTTTGATTTGAACGACGATTTCAACTTCGTCTTCGATTAAGAAGCTCTCATCATAGCTTGGCCATGCTACATAGCTGATGGACTCGCCTGAAGCAGTCAAGGTTTGCCAGAGTTCTTCAGCCAAGTGTGGCGCGAATGGTGCCAAGAGTTGAACAAAGCCTTGGGCATAGCCTTTGTAGAGCTTGTCAGCCTTATTAGCCGCATTGACGAAGATCATCAATTGGGCAATGGCTGTGTTGAACTTGTAGTCTTCAATCTGCTCGGTTACAGCTTTAACGGTTTCGTGGTAGACCTTGTCTAGCTGACCATCGTTTTGGTCAGTGATTTCCTTGCTGGTGATGAGGCGGTAAACCCGATCCAAGAATTTCCGACTTCCTTCCAGACCTTCTTCACTCCAAGCGATGGAAGCATCCAATGGCCCCATAAACATTTCGTAAACCCGCAGTGTGTCAGCCCCGAATTGCTCAATCACATCGTCAGGGTTGACGACGTTTTTGAGGGATTTGGACATCTTAGCTGGTGTTTGTTCCAACTCTTCACCGGTCTCAATATTAAAGAAGGATCCATCTCGTTTTTCAACCTTATCGCTTGCGACCAAAGCACCTCGGCCATCACGATAACTGGTTCCCAAAATCATACCTTGGTTAAAGAGTTTTTGGAATGGCTCCTTGGTTGGTACCACGCCGAGGTCATAAAGGAACTTGTGCCAGAAGCGGGCATAGAGCAAGTGTAAAACGGCATGCTCGGCACCACCGATATAGATATCGACTGGCAACCACATCTTGAGCAAATCCTCATCGGCTAATTTCTCTGTGTTATGAGGATCGATGTAGCGGAGGTAATACCAGCTGGAACCAGCCCATTGCGGCATGGTGTTGGTTTCCCGACGCCCTTTGACACCATCTTCACGTGTTACTTCTAACCAATCGGTGAGGTTGGCCAATGGGCTTTCCCCAGTACCAGATGGTTTGATATCATCTGTTTTTGGAAGGACAAGCGGTAGCTGGTCTTCTGGAACAGCTGTGGAAGTCCCATCTTCCCAATGGATGATCGGAATTGGTTCACCCCAATAACGTTGGCGACTAAAGAGCCAGTCACGTAGACGGTAGGTGATGGTCTCTTCGCCCATCCCTTTTTCTTCTAACCATGCCGTCATGCGGGCTTTAGCCTCTTCGGTATTTAAACCATCTAAAAACTCCGAATGAATATGCGGCCCATCTCCGGTATAGACTTCCTTCTCAACATCGCCACCTTCAATAACAGGGAGGAGCGGAAGATCATAAACCTTCGCAAATTCCCAGTCACGCGCATCATGAGCAGGAACCGCCATCACCGCACCTGTTCCGTAGCTAGCCAAGACATAATCAGCGATCCAGATTGGAATTTCTTTGCCGTTGGCAGGGTTGATAGCATAAGCACCCGTAAAGGCACCCGTCTTCTCCTTGGCCAAATCTGTCCGAGCCAAGTCAGACTTGAGACTAGCCTGACGCTTGTACTCAGCCACTGCCTCTGCCTGCTCAGGTGTTGTTATCACATCCACCAAGGCATGCTCCGGAGCCAAAACAGCATAACTAGCCCCAAAAAGCGTGTCTACACGGGTTGTAAAGACAGAGAAAGTCTCCTCATGCCCCTTAATCTTAAAATGAACAGTCGCCCCAGAAGACTTACCAATCCAGTTCCGCTGCATATCCTTGATAGACTCAGGCCAGTCTAACTCTTCCAAGTCTTCCAACAGACGATCCGCATAGGCTGTAATCTTCAACATCCACTGACGCATTGGCTTGCGGACAACCGGATACCCCCCACGCTCAGAAGTCCCATCAGGAAGCACCTCTTCGTTGGCAATCGCAGTCCCCAACTCTTCGACCCAGTTAACCGGCACTTCAGCTTCATAAGCCAAGCCTTTCTCGTAAAGCTTGGTAAAAATCCACTGCGTCCACTTGTAATAATTCGGATCAGTAGTGTTCACCTCACGATCCCAGTCATAAGAGAAACCAAGCGCATTAATCTGACGCTTAAAGTTAGCAATATTCTCCGCTGTAAACTCCGCAGGGTCATTCCCCGTATCCATAGCATACTGCTCCGCAGGAAGACCAAAAGCATCCCAACCCATTGGGTGAAGAACATTATAGCCTTGAGCGCGCTTGTAACGACTCAAAATATCCGTCGCTGTGTAACCTTCTGGATGCCCTACATGAAGACCCGCTCCTGATGGATATGGAAACATATCCAAAGCATAAAACTTCGGTTTATCTGCGTCCGTTCTAGTCCGGAAAGTTTGATTCTCCGCCCAGAACTTCTGCCATTTCGGTTCAATTTCTTTGTGATTATAAAAGCTCATCATCTGCCTCACTTTAACAATAAATTACTCCTATTATACCATGAAAAAAGTAGAGCAGCCAAGCGATTCCCGCAGGTTTATTGGAATGAGGAAAGGTAAAAGATACTAATTATTCTAAAAATACGATAAATCTTTGACAGAAAGAAAAATAAAGAGTAAACTAAACTTACACATAGCTCCTTTGCGAGCATTGAGAAGACATAGTCCTTTACGGACATCTGCCTGCACCTAGAGGGAGCGGGCTTTTTTCTTGTTCTCTGCATATTCACCAGAGCAGTAACATCAACAATTTCTACTCCAGCTATCTATTCACAAAAACATTGATATGCCCTCACACACCTTTTTAATAACTTTTGAGTTATAATTAGTAGACAGCTATCTAACTTACTAAAGGAGGGTTAAAATCATGACAAAGAACTCCGCTATAGGAAGCAATTGGCAAGACATCCAGGAGGAACTCCTATCTCCAGAAGAGATTCGAGAAAGCGACTTACGAGTTGCCCTTATGCTGGAATTGATAAGAGCCCGAAATGAACAAGGACTCAGCCAACAAAAGCTCGGTGAACTCGCCGGCGTCAGCCAACCGGTCATAGCTCGGATGGAGACCGGTAAAACCAGTCCACAACTGGATACTATCCTAAAAGTATTGGCCAGTCTGGGCAAAACACTGGCAGTCGTTCCCCTAGATAAAGCCTGAAAAAGCATCCGTCTCAAATTCGAGACAGGATGCTTTTTTGTCCTCGTTGTTTTTACCAAATCTGAATGCGAGACACTTTAAAACGATTTTTTTACTATCTCTTTTTTCGACGGCTTCTTACAGTTGCAAGAGCAGCTAAAGTAGCTAAACCTGCTGCTGCAGAAACGTTTACAACGTTTGTATCTGTTCCTGCATTCGGTAAGTTTCCATTTGATTCCTCTAAGACTGACTCCATAGTCATATTTTTGGAAATATTTACTACATTAGTTATTGTTGCTTTTGCAGAATGTTCCCCTGTCTCAAGTGATTTCAGTCCCTCCTCAAGAATCAGTTTATTCAGAAGTTCTTTTTGTTGAGCGAGTTTCTCTTCAAGCTCTTTAACTGTTTGAAGACTTGCTTCGTATTCTTCTTTAGCTGTATCGTAGGCTAACTTAGCGGCCTTGTAGATAGTTTCAGCATTAGCTAGAAGGTCAAGTTTTTCTTGATCTTCTTTGTTGTAACCTTGTAGAAGTTTAAGATTTTCTTCTTGTTCTCTAAGGGTTACTTTAAGAGCGTCTAATTCTTTCACAAGAGCGTCTAATTTAGCAACTTCTTTAGTTTTGACTTCTTGAAGTTGTTTTAATGTAGCGTTTTCTTTAGCGAGACGTTCTTCAGCCGCTTTTAGGTTAGCTTCTTTAGTAGGTTTGTCGCTAAGTAGAACTGCTAATTGTTGTTCTTTGCTTGATAGGGCAACTTTACGGTTGTTGAGAGTCGCTGTTTCTTTTTCAAGTTGTTGTTCCAAAGCTGGAATGTTTGATTCCTTGTTTAGAAGTTGCAATTGATTATTCAAATCACGAACTGCGCTTTCAGCTTTGTTTAGTTCTGATTTAGCGTTATGAACATCTTGTTCTTCTTTTAGGCGTGCTACTTGTTTTTCGTTGTGTTCAGTAGTAGCCGCCTTTAGTTCGCTCTCAGCTGTGCGGAGTTTTTCTTCACGGTCTGGGGCAGTTAGATTGGCCGAAGTATTGAACTTAGATTTATCTTCAATTAGGTCTTCACGAACTGCGATAAATCGAGTTTGTAGAAAACGATTGTTATCTGTAATTCCGATACCTAGACCGAAGTATTTACTTGGTTTAGCTGGGAAGGTGATGTGACGACCGTTAACAGCTTTGTGCGCATTGCTATATCCTGATAGAGAGTTAGCGTGACCCCAATCAACATGGTCATCGTCAAAGAACGCCTGTTTAATATTGAAATGAATCTTCTCTTTTAGGTCGTTAAGAGTGTATTCGTTGTAGTTAGCGTTTGGGAATCCTGCATTTTCATAATAGTTATCAGCGCTGTTTAGACCGCGTTTAGCAGCTTCAGCAGTGATGACTCTTTCATCATGGCTCCACCAGTTGTTATCAGATCCATCAGATTTACGGGCGATGTCTTTTGCCATGTCAATGGCATCACTGTTTACAAGAAGCATCCCTTCGTAACCTAATTTCTTACGGATATCGTTGATGATTTCAGCTGCGAAGTGAGATAGTTCTTCACGAATGGCGAGTGGTAGATCATCCATAGTAGCGTTGGTGGCTACAACGATATCATCTTCTTTGTTAGGTTTGAATTCATTTTCGGGAGCATAAAGGAAGTTGATAGCGATGTTTTTCAATTCCTTGCGACGACGATTACCTTCTTCTCTGGTTTCGCTCCATGTTCCGTTTTGGAGTTGTTCGTCTTGCCATTCTAAGTATTCAGTAAGGGTTCGAATATAACCATCACTCATTGTGAGAAGATTTTTGTTGTATTGATTTTCTTTAAGCTCTTTAACGCGAGCTTCTAGTTGATTCTTTTTGGTGAGGGCTGCTTGTTCAGCTAACTTAGCTTGTTCTAATTCAAGTTCTTGTTTTGACAAGTTTGTTGTTTTAGCTGTTTTGTCATTTTCTGCTTGATTTAGCGCAGCTTTTGTTTCATCAATAGCTTTAGCTTTTTCTTCATCAGATTTTCGTGCCGCTTCAACTTCTTTTGTCAGAGCGTCTACTGTTGTTTGTTTTTCAGCAACCTCTTTGGTTAGATTGTTGATTTCTGCTTTAAGTTTGTCTTCTCCAAGTCCTGCAAGAATATCTTTTGCTTCTTTTGCATTTTGTTCAGCAGATTTAACGACTTGCTCTTGATCTTTAACGTCGTTTGTCGCTTTTTCAGTAACAGGTGACTGCTCTTTGATTTCAGCTTCTTTTTTTTGAATTTTCACAGTAGTTTCTGTGATATTCAATTCTTGACGCTCAATAAGTTTATTGGTTTCTTCGATTTCTGCTTGTAATTTTTCGGTCGTTAGCGGATCTTTAGATTCTGCAAGTAAGTTTTCAGCTTCTTTATAGTTGTTTTCAGCTGTTTGAAGATTTTCAAAAGCCGTCGCTGCTTGATTATTTGCTTGGGCGAGCTCATTTTCAGTATTTGAGACGATTGTTTCTTGTTCTGCGAGCGTCACAGTTTGTGTTTGGTTTTGAGTTTGAATATTTGTTTCTGGAGCGGTAACAGTTGGTTGTTCATCCGCAGATACGTTAGTTGCGGTGGCTGCGATAGCAGCAGCTCCAAGAGTTAATGATGTTTTTAGTTTCATTATGATTCTCCCCTTTTTTCTCTATTTCTGTGTTACTTCTACATCTACCCTAATTGGTCTAGAATGTATCCATGTTACATTTTTATTCAATTTTTCTAATTCCTCTGTTGTTAGTCTTTGCTCATCAACAAGGGTCTCTATTGTACTGGTTAATCCCTCAAAATAAGTAGCACTATCCTCCAATTGCGCATCTAATTGAACAATCATATTTTCTTGTTGAGCCTGTAATTTTTGCTGATGCTGTTCTGTTCTCCAAGTATTAGCAGCCTCCTGAAAATTAGAAACTCGAAAATCTTGTAAGAGAACAAGCATTCCCGATAAGTCTTCAAAAGTTCTAAAATTCTCAGGAATTAGGTTTAAAAAGTACTGAAAGGACTCATTATTAACTAACGCATTCAGCTGAATCTGTCCAATTTCTAATTCGTTTTCAACCTCCCTACGATAGTCAATCAATTCTTGTAATTTAGAACTAACCTTGGTACTGCTATCTACTTCCTCAGTGTTTACTTGTTTATTAGTTGTCAGTAGCTTAATTATTGGTGGCAGAATGACAACAGCAAACACATAAACACCTATAACTCCTCCAATTAAACCGAGTATACCTGATGTGTAATCCATACTATATCCCACGGATATAGCAATGAAAAGGGAAATTATTATATTTTTTACACGCCATGGTTTCTCACTGGTTTTACTTCTTCCAATTTCATACAATGAGTAAATAAAAGTTGTAATAAATATAATCCCACCGAATCCATTTTGAAAACTTGGAAATAATGAAGAAACTGCATAAGCTATCGCCATAAGAATAGGTAAAAATTTTACTGAGTCTGTTGCTCTTTGTTTTTGAATTTCCTGTTCATTAGTTTGCAGTTTGTCTTGTAAACTTATAACATGTGCGTCGACCTCTGAAATATCTCTTCCAAAATAATATACATAGCTTAGTATAGCCATTAACTCGTCTCTATTAAAATCCATAATGGTTCTCTGTGACATAAATAATCTCCTTTTAATATAGTCTTTTAGTTTGCTTTTAGTACAAGGCAGCGAGTCGTAGACAGTACTGAAGTACGGCAAGACGAGATAACACAGTAATAAAAGATAAACTAAAAGAGTATATCATTACTTAAAACATTCTACCCCCCCCCCCGACCTATTTTGTCAAGGTATTTTCAAACAATTTAGCATTCTTTTTAACATCAAATTTCTTGAAAATACCTGGCCTTTCATTTACAAAAACAATAGTAAAAATTCTTTGGCTCTTCTCCTCCTCTTAAACACATAATCATTAAAAGAAAAACAATATCTTTTTCATTTTCTTGATTTTTAAGATGTCTATCATCGCAAACATTATAGTATTTATAAATCAAATAAAAATAGCATGGAAACTCTTAGTTTCAAAATAATATATAAAGATAAAAATCTAAATAAGAACGAAACTACTAGCTTATAAGCCTAAACATAAACCGATTATCATACTAAATCGCTTTATCATGAAATCACATTAATAAATCATATACTCTTACATATTTGCCACAACTTCAGTTCAAATAGTCAGCTCCATCAAAACAGCAACAAAAAATCCTCTTTCTGGTTTCAGGTGATTTCTCACCATCCACCAAAAAGAGGTTGTTTACATATTAATTTTTACCAAATCTGAATGCGATCGGCTGGGTCTCGCCACATGCCGTCTTGGTCTGTAACATCGAAGGTTTGGAAAAACTCATCGAAGTTTGGCAATTGGAGGTTGACACGCAGTTTAGCTGGTGCGTGAACGTCCACGGCTGCCATCATTTTCATGAATTCTTCCCGGCCTTTCATGCGCCAGATGAGCGCGTGATTTTCGAAGAAGGCTTGGGCGGAGTAGTCTGGGTCTTGCTTAGCTGCCTCGAGGGCTGCTGAGAGTCCGCCAAGATCCGCGACGTTCTCCGACACGGTTAACTTACCATTGACCTTTGCGCCATAAGAATCCTGTCCTTCAAAGAGATCCACCACTTTTTGGGTTCTTTCTTGGAAGGAATCATAATCGGCTTGGGTCCACCAATTATTGAGGCTCCCGTTTTCATCGAAAGAGGCACCATTGGTATCAAAAGCATGGGAAATTTCATGGGCAATAACGGCTCCAATTCCACCGTAATTAGCAGAGGAAGATTGGTTCAAATCATAGAATGGAGCCTGCAAAATGGCCGCTGGAAAGACGATTTGGTTTTTCTGTGGGTTGTAGTAGGCATTGACCATATGGGCTGGCATTCCCCACTCCTTATCGTCCACTTCCTGATTCCACTTGGACCAGGCGTGTTTGATGGAAACACGTCCCAAAGCTTGGGCATTCTCGAATAGAGAAAGGGCTGGATCTACTTTCTTGTCTGCATAATAAGCAGGTAGTTCTTCCGGATAACCAATGTAAGGGCGAATGACATTGAGTTTAACAATGGCCTTTTCACGAGTTTCTGGACTCAACCAATCATTGTTCTCTAAGCGACGCTTGTAAACCTCAATCATCCGTTGAATCTTAGCTTCCACATCCGCTTTTGCTTCCGGAGAGAAGTAATGCTCCGCATACCAAAGACCCAAGGCTTGATTAAATGGTCCCTGTGCCAAGTAATAAGCAGCCTTTTGCAAACTCATTGGAACAGGAGTTCCAGAAAGGGCCCGACTATAGGCACCAGACAAGACCCGAATCTCATCTGTCAAATAGGCATCCGCTTGCCCAACCACTCCCAAGACCAGACTTGCCTTAAGATATGGCCAAGCTTCTTCTGAATAGAAAAGCTCAGAAGCCTTCCAAAATCGCTCTTCTGGTACAATCACTTGATCCGGTTCCTGACCAAGAATTTCTTGGAAAACATCACCTAACGGAAGCTCTGGAACCATGGCCTTAAAATCCTCCCAAGCATAAGGGTGGTAGAGTTTCGCATATTCAGATGATTCTTCACTAGAAAGGACCACTCCCGCAATCCGACGGTCCAATTCCAAGCTCTTATCAAGGAGATCCGCAATTTCTTCGTCCGTAAATGGGAATTTAGCCAGAAGCTCCTCCATAGAAGAACGCCAAAGAGCCAACAACTCTTCTTTCTGCGGATGATCTTCCGCATAATAAGAAGTATCCGGCAAGATCGTTCCAGGCGCATCTGCCCACAAAACATTAATCCGAGCATTCATAAAGTCCGGAGCGACACCAAAAGGAAGGAAATTCGGTGTCCCCGCCATCTCAAACTCCGCCAGACGCTGACGATAATCCTCATAAGTCAGGTTCTTATATTCTTCTAGGAGGGGTAAGACAGGAGCAACACCATCTGCATCCCGCTTCTCATAATCCGAAGCCAAGCGGTGGAAAGCGACAAATTCCTTCAAAACAGAATCCTCAGGTAGATCCTCACCTGCCAACCACTGATCTGTTTTCTCCAAGAACAGCTCTTCAATCTCATCCGCCAAGTCTGTAAAGCCACCTGTGCGAGCTTTGTCCTCAGGAATAACCGCAGTCGCAGCCCACTCACCATTGATCGCATCATAAAAATCATCTTGTCGACGTACCATAGGAAACCTCCATTCTTTTCCTACTATCATACCATAAATAGGCAATCCCTAACATGACATGAATGTCAGGGGGCAGTTGAATACAGACTAAAAGACTATTCTGTAGGCTTTTAGTCTGTCTACGTGACACTTGTCCGTCTCCTGTGAAACTCGATTATTCAATCACTTCTTTCCGAAAAATTGTTATTTTTAAGAAAAATATACGTATGTATCCTGATAAAGTATAAAGTAAAATTCAAAACAAAGGTTTCATATCTCTTATGACATTAATCAAAACTAAAAATTGCATCTAATAATCTATTAGGATTCGTCAGCATTAATAAATGATCTTTTTCATCAATTAAAATATGCGGTAATTCAACTTTATGAGTAGAAAAAATTATAACATTATTGATTTTGCTTAATACAGTATTCAGATCACTTAATATATTTCTCTTAGAATAAATAGAAAGATATAATTTCGTATTCATTTCATCAAGTATTGGTAAATAATAATCTCCATAATTCACTAAATTTTTATTTAAAATCATCTTCAAATCTTGATCTTTTTGTTCATCTTCTGTAAGTATTTCAGAATAATAATCTGATATTTGATAATATTTTACCTTTTTAATGTCAGAAAACATCAAATCTAATTCATCTAATGATGGAATACTTTCTAAACCATCAATAACAATTAAGTTACTTACCATAATATCTCTTTTTTTCAAATAGTTTACAAAAACAGCTGTACCAAAAGATGATGTAATAACTGTTCCCAACTCTGAAACTAAAGATAGTTTTCCGTCCAAAATTTCATCAATAGAATTCTCTGTCAAGCTAGAGAACGACTCATTAGTAAATTCAATAATATCAAATGAGTTGTTCAAAAATCTCTCATCCCTTAATACCTTATCCCAAACATATCTACTCCAACCAAGTGGAGAAAAGAATAAATAGTCAAGCATTTTTGAACCTCTCTCTCAAGTACGCAACAACAGGTAAAATCAATATTAAAACAACAATTGCATTATCTAATAAAGTACTATCATTCATGAAATATAATAAATTGCTTAACTGAATAAAATAAATAAATACTAAAGGTAGCAGAAATAATAGCCCCAATAAATTAAATATCTTCAAAATTATTTCTTCACGCTTCATTCCATGACAATAAAACATTATTAAATAATATAAATCTGTTTTAAAAGGTATCAATAAATGATGAATCATTTTTGTATATTCCGAAAATAATATTAAAATCATTAGATTTGAATTAATATTAAAAATGAATAACAAAATACTCGTAATAAAAATAATCATGTTATCCATTAAAATACCACCTAATATTGGAAATATCCTTAGTTTCTTAGATAATAACCAGACTCCATTCATTTTACACTCAAAAACTAAAAAAATAATAGATCTATGAGAAATATTTAATCTTGATCTTACTCCTAATAAATGAGCAGCAATATAATGACCACCTTCATGAATTAAAGATAAAATCATATCCAAAATAAACATCAGTATAAATAATTTAATTGGATTTTGATAATATGAAACATCTAAAACAAATATATCCTTTAAATGTCTGAACATCAAATTCAAATTAAATAATAAAATTAAACATGAAAAAACATACACGGAACTAATATACCTATGCTTGGATCCAGTGCCTTTTACATCAAATGACCGTTTACCATCATACACATACTCAACTAAGCCCATCTCTTCAAAAGTGATAATTAAAGAATCTAAGTCAATTAAACTAAATCTATTTTTTAGTTCCTCCAAAGTATATAATCTATCAACTTTTTCTAAAAATTCAAAAAGTTCTATGCCATCATTATCAAATTCTAAATATATATCTTTACCAATAAAACCTATAACCTTTTCATCAGTATTAATTACATAATCATCAAATAACAAAAACCTGTTATCCATCTAAAATTCCTCTTGTCTACATATAACGCACAATCCATCTAATCGTATTTTCTCTTTAATTAAATCCCATGTACTAGTATTAATTGATAGCATTTCTCCCGAAACAATAGGAGAGGCATAATTTGTCAAAATTTTAACTATCTCCGTTGAAATAATCCCAGCCAAAACACCGCCCACAAATATAGTTGTGGTATTAAAATTAGAATATGATTTACCCTTAATATTAATCGCATAGTCCATTCCAAGATTCGCTTGTTTTATATCCTCATTAAACATACATCTATAACAAGGTTGGTTCGGTAATGAATAATCAAAATATGTATACACTATCGAATCTCCCCAAACTCCACCACTGATTACTTTTTTATTTTGAGACTTACATTCATCATAGATCCAAATAGAAGAATCTATTATCGGTTCATCTAATGCAACAATAACAATATCAGCAGTTGATATAACTTTTCTAATACTTTCACGTGATACGACTCTTATATTCTGAAAATCATAAACTATTTTAGAATTTATCTCATTTAGATTTGCCTTCAAAGCTTCATTTTTTAATTTACCAATATCTTGTTCTTTATAAATAACTTGCCTATTTAAATTTGATTCCTCCAATATATCAAAATCCAATCCAGATATTTTTCCAATCCCAATCTGTGCTAATTGTTGGACAATAAGTGAGGAGCCTCCCAAACCTAAAATACAAACTTCAGAATTCTTTAATATTTCTTGATATCGACTTTTATTTTTGTTATCAAATAAGCTAAAAAACAAAGTGTTTGTAAAATACCTATCCTTCTCAACTTTCTCCGTAAGAAAACCAACATCTATTAAATCTTCTATAATTTCTCTCGATTCTTCTTCTGTAAAATCCAAATCTCTTTCAAATAATTTAATTAATTCATCAAATAAAATTTCCTCATTCTTATCAAATAATTCAATTAAGAAAACTACAATTTCAATATTTTCAATTCCAACAAACTTATTGTTATATTTAAAATAATAGGAATCTCCTGTTCTAAAAATAGGATGAATTATTGAATTTATAATTAACTTCATATGTACCCCCATTCCAAACAAAAAGGTTCTTCTACACAGTATAGAAGAACCCTCATAAAAATTACCATCTATGACAAATTAATAATGCTTTAACATCATCTAATTTTTTAATTTTAATTTTCTTTTTTGGTTCTACCACTTTATTATCGACTACAATATTCTTCATAAATATTTCCTCACTCGTTGTGCTAGTTAATCCTGGAAATAATAAAAAACTTTGCGTATCATAAACTCAAAACCACCACGAATTGAGGACATGATATGCAAAGCCAAGTACATTATCTCGCGAATCCATCACAAACACA